>JBJEFO010000349.1:0-8930 GCA_051874135.1 Lysinibacillus sp. | reverse complement strand
AATTTTTTAAAGCGCTTGCGAATTTTTTATCAATATAAATTGTTATACGCATTTTGTTGATAAACATAAATCAATAGCACTAATTCTGGTCATTGTGCACTTTTTCGAAAAAAACTCATTCTTTATCAAAAATAGGTCCATTTGCAAAGATTTCGGCTCTCCAGACGAACATATCCTTTAGTAAGTTTCTCTCTTTTTTATCACATAACCTATTTGTCAAGCATATTTTTTCGAGTGAAAACGTCTATTTTTCAGTAAAAACAGACGTTTTTTACGAGTTTTTTTGCAAAATAAGGCTAATTTTAAAGTCGACTGAATTGTCTATTCGTCTTCTTCGACCAAAAAAGAACCCGTACAATACGTACGGGTTACTACTTTAGTTATTAATTACCTCTGCATGGAAGCCATCTTTTTGGAAGTAATCTTCATATGACCAAATATTTACCTTTGCCGCTTCTGCATCCGCTTGAATGTCTCGGAATTGCTGTTCTAACGAATTATTTGGTTTATTAATATAACGTACTGCCGCATAACCTTCTTTTAATAAAGATTCTTGCAACATCACACCATCTACATAAATGTAAGCGAGTAAACGATCGTACTTATCGGTCTCAGGACCTTTATCAAATAACAGCTCTACTGTATCGGCATTTTCTAACAAATTAATCGTAAATTCTTTTGCATCTTCTGCAAATGGCATCGGCTCACCTTTGTCATAGTTCATTTCAGGTGTATCAATCATTAATAAACGAACACGCTCTTTCTCACCATTCATCGTCACGCTAATTGTATCGCCGTCATTTGCAGATACATAGTCGACTGGAATGGCCGTGTTGCCTGTAATTTGCTGCGCCTCTTCTAAGGAAATAATTGCCTCAGACTGTGAATCACCATTTCCCTCATTTTTCTCCGGCGGGGGATTACCAAAAACCATATAAAGTGCAACGGCCAATAATATAGTACCACTCGTAATTAACGTTTTAATATCTTTTAGCTGCATCCGACAATTCTCCTTGTTCATCTTATCTCAAGTTACTATCTTAAATGATTTATTCGAAAAACACCACTCACACTGAAAAAGCCATTTACATAATGCGTAAATGGCGAATTTTTTAAATATTTTTTTTAGGTTTTGTTTGCGGGCCAAGAATAACAGGTGGTATGTCTGCAAACGTTTCGCCTTCTTCCTCTAAATCTCTCATTCTATGAGCGATTCGAGAAGCAGCACTCGCCGCAATACTGGCAACTAAATCATCTAGGAACGTATTCACGCGCTGTCCTGATTTTGTATCTAACTTTTCGATAAGCCCTACTTTTTGTTTATCTAGATGTCCAAATGTTGTTACGGCAATACTACCGTACGTAAAGACAGAACCGAGTGCAATTGTTTCATCCACACCAAATAAACCTTCGTCATTTTCAACAATGGACTGTAATGGTTCAGATAACATTTTTTTCTCTGCTAATTCATCTAGCTCTACACCAACGAGTACAGCATGTTGCACTTCACGCTTACGTAAAACGCGCTCAACAGATTGAACGCAATGCTCAATCGTTAAACCATCATTATATGACTTTTGCATTTCATATACTATTTCTGCAATAGCTTCTACTGTGACACCACGACGTTGTAGCGCAGCATGTGTAGCTGTAGCCACTTCTTCCGAGTGCACACGAACATTTTTATTATGCATTTTTACCCTCATTTCTATATTAAAATTCCTAGTTTTGAAAAAGCACTCCCTATATCTTACACCTTTACAATTCATTATGATACAATTTCCTTACAACTTAGAGAAGGAGTGACATATGTGGATAAAGGAACAGTTAAAGATATCACTTTCTTTAGTGAATCTTTACAGGAACATATACAACTATTAATTTATATACCTGCAAACTATACTCCACTATTTAAATATAATATTTTAATAGCATCAGATGGTAAAGATTATTTTCAACTCGGAGGAATTCCTCGCCTTGCGGATGAACTAATTGATGATTATGAAATTGAACATCTAATCATTGTAGGCGTAGCATATAAAAGCGTGGGGGACCGAAAGCGTAAATACATTCCATCTGGTGATCAGCATGAAGCATATCTTCGCTTTTTAGCACATGAGCTTGTGCCCTATTTAGATGAAGAATTCTCAACAAATACATTAGGTTCAAATCGCGGATTAATAGGCGACTCAATGGCTGCAACCGTTTCACTACTAGCTGCGATAAAATATCCGAATATCTTTGGAAAAGCAATTCTGCATTCCCCATATGTAGATGATTTAGTCATGGATAAAGTTCGTAATGCAGTACCGTCGGATTCACTATCGATTTATCACGTCATCGGGACAGATGAAGATGAAGTCATTTTACACGATAAAACCGTTAAAGATTTTTTAACACCGAATCGTGAAATGCATGAGTTGATGGTGAAAATGGGATTTAACACATTTTATGAAGAGTTTAAGGGTAATCATACATGGAAATATTGGAAGCCTGACTTAAAACGCGCATTGATTGAAAATTTCGGATAATCCGTCTCAACAATCGCGCAAAGGTTATTCAATCTGTTATACTGAAAGGGAATGAAAATTGAATTTTCGGGAGGTTATGAACTTTGAAGTACGGCATTGTTGCATTTCCATCAAAAAAATTACAAGATTTAGCAAATACGTATCGTAAACGTTATGACCCACATTATGCGAAAATCACACCGCATATGACGTTAAAAGATGCATTTGATGCAGATGAAATGCAAATTGAAGAGATTTCACAAAAGCTTTCTGAGATTGCGAAACGTTTTTCACCGCTTATGATTCATGCTTCGCGTATAAGTTCGTTCTTCCCAACGACAAACGCGATTTATTTCCGCGTTGAGCCAACACCTCAGCTTACTAAAATTCATAAGGAAATCCAAGACCAATTACAAATTGGTAAACCAAAGTACGTCTTTGTCCCACATATAACAATTGCTCAAAAATTATCTGATGCTGAACATGATGATATTTTCGGGCAACTTCGTATGATTGGTGTCAACGAACAAGAAACGATTGATCGTATTCATCTTCTCTACCAATTAGAAGATGGTTCTTGGACAACGTATGAAACATTTAGATTGAGCGGAGCTGAATGAGTTCATGTTTAATGTAAAATTAGTCACAACAGATCAAGAAAAACAACTCGCATTCGATGTACGGATGAAAGTATTCGTTGAAGAACAAGGTATTCCTCAACATTTAGAAATAGATGAGTTTGATGATACAGCTGCACATTTTATCGTTCAGGATGGCGAACAAACTATTGCAGCAGCAAGACTTCGCGAAATTTCACCTGGTGTTGGTAAAGTAGAACGCGTATGTGTCTTAAAAGAATATCGTGGTAAACGCCTTGGTGTAGTTACTATGAAATATATCGAACAATACGCAATCGACAATGGTTTGAAAAAACTAAAGCTACATGCACAATCACACGCCACGCCATTTTATGAAAAGCTGGGCTATGTTGTGACATCGCCCGAATTTCTAGATGCATATATTCCACACCGCGCAATGGAGAAACAAATTTAATTAAACGGGCACTTTTGCTACCTTCATCAAATAATTAGGTACGATACTACCTAACGATGGCATCGTACCTAACATAAGTAGTATTAATTGTTCTTTACAAATAACAAAATACTTTAAAAAGGGCAGATTTCCGCTAAACGCGGTCAATCTGCTCTTTTTTATCTCATCATTTTCTCGATTTTTCCAATATCTAATGATTTGCCGTCTTGTAAAATAGATTTTACAATTTGATCTTCTAGTTCTGCCGTAACCGGGCGATTTGCTAACTTCCCTACTTTACGTACAATTTTTCTTACTTGTCGCTCATTTGTGAAATCTGCATGCTGAATGGCATTAGCTAATGCCAAAATTTCTTCAAATTCTACACCCGTCTTTTTTTCTACTTGTTTAAAAAAGTGGTCCATTTACTTCCCTCCTAACAAATTACAGCACCTACAATAATTAATAAAATGAACAGCACTACAATCAATACAAACACATTCGTACCGCCATATGATGGACAATTTCCACCACCTTGCCAGCCATAGTTGTAACCACCACCGCAACAGCTACCCATAAAAAAACACCTCCCTTCTATTTGCTAATGTATGTGACAAAAGCAAAAGAAGGAAGGATATGCGTCTAGTCGATTGTACCTTTTGGCTTAAAAATTAGCGCTGCGATAAAGCCAAAAATAATCGCTGCGCTAATACCAGAGCTCGTTACTTCAAACATTCCTGTTAATACACCAATCCAACCGTGTTTCTCAGCCTCAGCGATTGCACCGTGTGTCAGAGAGTTTCCGAATGATGTAATTGGCACTGTAGCACCAGCCCCTGCAAGATCAATGAGCGGTTCATATAATCCTAAACCATCTAAAACTGCACCAACTACAACTAGTAATGACAATGTATGTGCAGGTGTTAATTTCCCTACATCCATTAGTAACTGACCGATTACACATATTAGACCACCGACAACAAATGCAAAAATAAATGAGTAAATAATGGTCTTCTCCCCCTACACTATAATTTCTACTGCATGGGCAATACAAGGAATCGTTTCACCTTGTTGATAGGATAGTGGTGAAAGTAGCGCACCCGTTGCAACAAGCAATACTTTTTTATAACGCCCTGTTCTAAGTTGTAAATCAACATAGCTAAAAAATACAGAAGCAGAGCATCCTGCACCACTCGCGCCAGCTTGAAAGCGTACATCATCTCCAAAATACTCTTCTCCCGCATCACGAAGTATATTTAGCTCATCATTTTTAATACCGTCTTCCGCTAGCATTGCTTTTAAAAGCTTCATACCGATTTTCCCTAAATCGCCGGTAAAAATAACGTCGTAATCTCTTATTTTTTGATTGCGTTTTTTTAAATGAGTTGTAATTGTACTATAAGCGGCTGGCGCCATTGCCCCTCCCATATGAAACGGATTTTCCTGCCCATAATCAACTACTTTTCCAATTGTTGCAGCAGCCATATACGGCATACCTTTATGATATTTACCAACAAGGGCAAATCCGGCTGCCGTTACTGTCCACTGTGCAGTTGCCGGTTTTTGTGCCCCATATTCTATCGGATAGCGGAATTGGCGCTCAGTTGCATTATGATGACTGCTCGCTCCGGCAATCGCAAAATTGGATGCCCCTAGCTCTGTAAGCAACCCTGCAATAACGACCGAAGAAACAGCTGTTGCACAAGCAGAAAATAAACCAATAAACGAAACGGCTAGCTCCCTTGCCGCAAAACTAGTCGGTGTCATTTGGTTGACTAAATCTCCACTTAAGAAATAATCAATGTCTAAATTTTTTACGTCTGCCTTTTTTAAAAGTGTCTGGCATGCTTCTTGAATAAGTGCCATTTGTCCCTTTTCATTTGTATTTTCCTGAAACCGCTCGTCTTCCAAAATATTATCGAAGTATGATTTAAATACACTTCGCTTCTCAAGTGGCCCTGTTACAGCTGCACACGCTAATATTGCCGGCTTCGTTTCGAAAATGATTACCATGACGCCACCCCAATCGTTACGAAAATTAGTTTAATAAGGGCAACAAAAAATGCCGATACGACACCAAATAAAATAACCGAACCTGCAAGCTTAAACATATTACTGCCAACTCCTAACACTAAACCTTCTGATTTATGTTCAATAGCTGCAGAAATCACCGCATTACCAAAGCCCGTAACAGGTACAGCACTCCCCGCCCCTGCAAATTGACCTAACTTACGATAAAGTCCAAATCCAGTTAAAAGCATTGCAAACAATATCATCGTCGCTACAGTTGGATTTCCCGCTGTTTGCTCGGTAAAATCGAAGAAAATAATATAAAAATATGTAACTGCTTGTCCAATCGTACAAATAACACCTCCAACTAAAAAAGCCTTTAACAAGTTAAGAGCAAGCGGTGTTTTCGGGCTAATTTGTTGTTCAATTGTTTGATAACGTTGTTCATCCATTACGTTTCCTCCTTCGATAGCTTCTTTAGCTGATCTACTTCGTCGTTTAGTTTCTCTTTATCATTTTGATCAATGAGTTTTGTGGACTCCCAATGCAATTTAAAATCCGTTGATACAATTAAATCAGCGTTTGGGAATTCTTTCTTTAAGTCCTCTTCCACCTTTTTTTCAATCTTTTTCTTTTTATAGCGCAACCAAGGTTTAACTTGCATTGCTACAAGTATTTTATCTTCTATAAAGATGATATTTGCATGCTCAATATCCTTTTCTTGTTTTAATGTCGCTTCTATTTTGTTTGCTTTCTCGTCATCATATGTAGCATAAAAAGTTGAAAGCTTTTCTTTTGTATCACCGCAACCGACGAGCACTACACAACAGCATACCGCGAGCAATATCTTTCTCAATTCACGGCACCTCCTTTACAAATGTATTATCACCTTTTGAAGTAAATTTTATTCAATACGAGCAATCGCCCTAGTGCCTAATGAACACTTTCATATTTTAGAGAGAATTCACACGTAGAGGAGGTGAATATATGGGTTGTGGAAGAGATGGCGGAGGAATGAGAGATAACGGCTGCGTATGTGAGGTTGTTCGTGCAATTTTAGAAATTCAAAATCAAGCAACAGACGATGAGTGTTCAAGCTGTACGACTAATTGTTTTTTAGAGCCTCTTGGTGGTATTGTTAGTCCTGCTCGCAAATCTGCCGATACACGTGTATTTACATTATTAACAAAAGAAGGTAAACCATTCATGGCAACATTTTCTTCAAAAGAGTTTGACGATGTATGTGTATCGATTTATTTCCGTGTAGAAGATATTTTTGATGATTGTTGCGCTACATTACGTGTATTAATCCCACTTGCAGATGATGATGCAGTTGATTTATTATCAGAAGATGGCACTCAAGTAGATCTTCATAGTGTATGTGATGTAAATAACTTCGCTGCTTCAGATAGCTGTATTACAGTTGATTTAAACTGCTTCTGTGCAGTGCAATGTATCCAAGACGTAGACCTTTGTATTTGTAACTAGAAAACCTCATATTTGCTTATCCACCTAAAGAGGGGTAGTAAGTAAAGTCATTTGGACCTTCTCTACTTTTTAAACACACAAAGAGAGCAGATGCTTGTGCAGCATCTGCTCTCTTATTTCGTTGTAATATACTCTATAGATCCAGCAGCAAGCCAAATTTTTTGTTCAAATGCACTTACTAATACTTCTTCACCTTTAACCTTTTCAATGACTCCTGTTAAATGTTCACCATTTTTTAATTGGAAATACAGTTGCCGATCCTTATTTGTTGGTCGCGAAAAAAATCGCAGTTGATGCATAATGAGTGAGGGCACTGGCTGTTTTTTTACATAAACTGATGTACTTTCATCCTCGATTTGTTGTGCCGGTGGTGGGGTTTGAATGTACAATAGCGGATACTCCAACCTTCCACATCCTTTTTACACTACCATATGCAAAGTAAACTTTTTTCGTCACATTATTTGATTTAAAAACATTGTTGCAAGACCGAGGTAAATCATTAAACTCGTTACATCATTTAGCGTTGTAATAAACGGACCTGATGCTACGGCTGGATCAATGCCCATTTTGTGGATAAGTAACGGAATAAACGAGCCAGCAAGTGTCGCCACTAAAATCGAACAGCAAATGGCACCACCTACTAACAATCCGATGATGAAGCTACCTTTCCAGAAGTAAACAATACCTACGACAATAACGGCGCAAATAAGCCCCATGATAAATCCAGTTAACATTTCACGGAACAATAGCTTTACTTTACTACGTTCGCTTATTTCACCTGTTGCAATACCGCGCACAGCAACAGCAAGCGCTTGTGTGCCACTATTTCCTGAAGTGCCTGATATTAATGGGATAAATAATGCTAACAGCGCTACTTGATCTAATGTTTGTTCAAAGCGGCTCATTAAGTTAGCCGTCAGCATCCCTAAAAATAACAGTATGATTAACCACGGCAATCGGTTTTTTACCGATCGGAGTGGTCCATCCTTAATATCATCCATATCTGAAATACCCGCTAGCTTTGAATAATCATCGCTTGCTTCTTCTTCGATAACGTCAATAATATCATCAACTGTAATAATTCCCTGCAATACGCCTGCTTCATTAATAACTGGTAACGCTAAAAAATTATAGTCTTTCATAATTTGCGCTGCTTCTTCTTGGTCAGTCGTTAATTGAACGGATACTACACGTTCACTCATAATATCGCGAATTAACGCATCTTCATCTGCGATAATTAAATCACGCAACGACATAACCCCAGTTAATTGATGTTCATCATTGACAACAAAAATATAATAAATCGTTTCCGCAGTCGGCGCTTCTTTGCGCATGACCGCCATTGCCGAACGAACTGTCGAGCTTTCTAAAATCGATACATATTCCGTTGTCATGATTGCCCCAGCTGTATATTCAGCATAACTTAGGAGCTCATTAATTTCGTCAGCTGTTTCGCTATCCATCATTTCTAAATAGCTTTCGCGCTCTTTATTATTAAGCTCATTGAGGATATCTACGGCGTCATCGGTATACATTTCCTCTAACATCGAGGCCCCGTATGCGGTATCCATTTCTTTTAAATATGTTTGATATGCTTCGTCTTCTACTTCAATTTCGCGGAAGATTACAGCCATTTCTTGAGGAGATAAAAAATGATACATGATCTTACGTATATCAGGTCCGACCTTCTCGTAAAATTGCGATTGGTCGTACGGATGTAGTTCTAAAAAGTTTTCACGGAATCGTTGAATCTCATTATTTAAAAGAAGTATCCGTAGAAAATCTTCATCATATAGCACATCATCTCTTTCATTTTTTTGTTCGACCATGTTATCCCTCCTCTCAAATTCATGATAGTTGTGAAGCTATCATTCGTAAATAATTATTTAT
>JBJEFO010000348.1:0-8994 GCA_051874135.1 Lysinibacillus sp. | reverse complement strand
ATAAATAGCTATGTAAAAAGTCGCTCTTGATGGGCGGCTTTTTTTGTGGATAGGAAAGTATAAGTTTTTGAGTAAATCCACAAAGATGCGACATCATTTTACGTTTTTGGGCGCAAAATGTGTCTTTCTAATGAAATGTATCATTAAAATCAACCAACAGTTGCGAAATGTCCCAAGGTGAAACGTCTACTCGCTACATTTTTATAAAGATTTTCATTATGATGGAGTTAAGAGGAGTTGATCGCAATGAGACATTTCCAATTTTCACACGTGTTTACGAATAGGAGAAAACAGCTTGGTGTAACACAGGAGCAAATTGCAGATTATGTCGGTGTATCTCGTGCGGCTGTTTCGAAATGGGAGAAGGGGCTCAGTTATCCTGATATTACGTTACTGCC
This sequence comes from Lysinibacillus sp., assembly GCA_051874135.1. GTDB lineage: Bacteria > Bacillota > Bacilli > Bacillales_A > Planococcaceae > Lysinibacillus_B. The sequence goes on along the minus strand of JBJEFO010000348.1, from coordinate 8,596 downwards.
AAAACTTGCGACGTATTTTAATGTGTCGATTGATGAGTTACTTGGCTATGAGCCGCAGCTAACGAAAGAGCGAATTGCAAAGCTTTACGCCAACTTAGCGAAGCAGTTTAGTGAAAAAGCATTTGAAGAAGTAGAACAGGAAATCGAGCAATTAGTAGCAGAGTATTATGCATGCTTTCCATTCGTCCTAAAAATGGCGCAACTGTATATAAATTATTATTCAAAATCAAGTGAGCCTACAGCGATTTTACAAAGAGTAGAACAGTTGTGCTTGCGTGTAAAAGAATCCAGTGAAGACTATCAATTAATAAACGAAGCGAACATGATAGGTGCTTATGTAAAGCTACTACAAGGGCGACCGACTGAAGTGCTTGAAATGCTAGGAGAAGAAGTAACTATTCATCTAGGGAGAGATCAGCTAGTAGCAACCGCCCACAATATGCTCGGTAATGCGGAGGAAGCGAAGAAAATTCTTCAAGTAAGTATGTACCAAAATATGCTTGCAACGATTGCTACAGGGACGGAAGGATTATTGCTTGAAGTAGCGAATCCGACTCACTTTGATGAAACAGTGGACAGAATGAAAAAGCTTATAGAAGTGTTTCATGTAGAAACATTAAACGTTAACACAGCACTTGTTTTTTATTTAAAAGCAGCAATCGGTTACGCGATGCAAAATCGCAAAACAGAAACTTTAGAAATGCTCAAGCTTTATGTAAAGACATGTATAGAAATACAGTTTCCGTTAGCAGTACAAGGTGATGATTATTTTTATTTATTAACGGATTGGATTATAAAGGAAATGTCCGCGCAAGCGCCGCGAGATGAGCAATCGATTAAAAAGGATTTATTATCGAGTGCGTCACTTCCAGCATTTCAACTGTTACAGGAAGACAAGGAATATAAAGCGTTAATTCAAAACTTAAAGCATCATTTAAACATAGAGGAGGGCAATTAAAAATGGAACAGCTAGCGAATATAAATTGGGCACTCATTGCGCCGCTATTCATTGTGCAAATCATCTTAGCCATTGTAGCGTTAATTGATATTGCACGTATTCACGCAACAAACGGTCCGAAATGGGTATGGGTACTAGTTGTGTTATTTATTAATACGATTGGGCCAATTGTTTACTTCATTTTCGGGAGGAAAACATCATGATTACAGTGCGCAATTTAACAAAAACATTTGGTGAACATACTGCTGTATCAGATGTGTCTTTTACGTTAGAAGCACATACATCAACAGCATTAATTGGTCCGAATGGTGCTGGGAAAACAACGATATTATCTATGTTAACGGGACTACTCGCACCAACAAGCGGTACGATTGAAATGGTGGGCGTAAAAGATATGCGGAGAGAAATCGGCTTTCTTCCGCAATATCCGCAGTTTTTTCCGTGGTTAACCGCACTTGAATTTACAGAGATGACAGCAAAACTAAGTGGAGTTTCCGGTAAAGAAGCAAAAAAAGAAGCAGAAAAGGTGCTTGCATTTGTAGGATTAGAGGAAGCGATGCGAAAAAAAACAGCGACCTTTTCTGGTGGCATGAAACAACGACTTGGCATTGCACAAGCAATTGTCCATAAACCGAAAGTGTTGCTACTTGACGAGCCTGTATCTGCACTGGACCCTATCGGACGCCGCGAGATGATGAATTTATTAAAAGAACTACAACAGCAAACGACGATTTTATACTCTACGCATATTTTAAATGATGCAGAGGAAATGACAGATCAATTGTTATTTTTACGAAAAGGTATTTTAGTCGAGCAAGGTTCACTGACAGACGTACGTAAAAAATTCGATGCGCCCCGGTATAAAATTGATTTCGAAACAGAAGGGGAAGCACTGCAATTCGCCGCACAATCACAGCTTCGTGCAACCGTATCTGGTACATCAGTTAGTATTGAAATTATTGAAGATGTTCCAACGATGAAACAATTAATGGAGCGATTAGTCGCATCAACGTTTCGTGTGAAAAAAGTGGAGCGTGTAACGGCAACTCTCGAAGAAATTTTTCTGGAGGTGGCGGGACGATGAGCAATTTTTTAACGCTATTCCAAAAAGAGTTTCGTGAAGCATGGCGAGGGTTTAAGTTTTTATGGATGCCGCTACTGTTCATCTTTTTAGGTATTAGCGATCCAATTATGAACTATTTTATGGACGATATTTTAGCAGCTGTCGGTAATTTACCAGAAGGTTTTTCCATTACGTTGCCAGAGCTGTTACCGATTGATCTGTTACTAGCTTCTACAAGTCAATTTCAATCGATTGGGTTAATTGTGTTAATCGCCACAACGGCAGGTACAATTAGTCGGGAACGTCAAAATGGCACGGCAACGCTACTTTATGTAAGACCGATTTCTTTTACGGCACTTTTTATGAGTAAATGGGCAGTAGCTAGTTTACTTGGTATTGTAAGTGCTGTTGCAGGCTATATCGGAAGCTTGTATTATACAGCGATTTTATATGGCACAGTAGATGCAGGTGCTTTTGTCAAAATGCTTGCTACGTACTGTGTGTGGATTTTGTTCGTGACAGCTATTACGGTTATGCTGAGCGCTATGTTTAAAACAGCCGTTGCTTTAGTAATTGCTATGGTTTTACTGCCTATAGGGCTCATGCTTGATTCGTTAATCGGTAATTTTTGGACTGTTACACCGTGGAAACTAGCGACATATGGTGTGCAATTTATTAATGGTAGTACAAGTGAGCATTATACGATGACGCTCCTTGTAACAATTGTATTAATGAGTGTATCAATTATGGTAGGAATAATATTTTCAAAGAGAAATGCGGATACAACAAAAATATAATGAAATAATGTAGGTGCTTAATGAATGTTCATTAAGTGCCTTTTTCTATTTAAATGGAAGAAAATTAAGAATATAATAATATAGAAATTTTAATAGTATTTGTCATTTTATAGAGAGAAGGTGATTGTTTATGGCAGTCCAAAACTCGGATCGTTTTTTAACAGCGTTTAACCGAATTGACCATACGATGCGAGATATTGTAGGAGCGAAGGATTTTATACCGTTTTATCGATTAGTCGATCAGGCAAAAAAGAAAAGCCACTCGTTCGCAAATACGAGGATGATTTGCGCTCCTATGCGGATTTACGTAATGCTATTGTTCATCATCGTATATCGCCAGAGTACATTATCGCTGAGCCACATATACACGTTGTAGAAAGAATTGAACATATTGATGAAGTACTGGCGCGTCCAAAATTAGTAGGGCAAGTATTTAGAAAGCGTGTAATGTCGTTTCAGATGTCAGATTCTCTAAAACATACATTAAAGGCTATTCGGAAACGAAAATATACGCAATTCCCTGTATATGATGGGAATGCTTTTCAAGGTCTTGTCACGACAGTAGGGATTACAAACTGGTTAGCGACTTCAATGGCTGGAAAACATTTTCCGAGAAGGACACCAACGCTTCAAGATATTTTGCATCATGAGAAAAACGAAGTAAATTATAAGTTTATTAGTAGATACATAACGATTTATGAAGCGGAAGAAATTTTTAAACAAGGGGTAGAGCGTGGCCGCCGCTTTGAAGCACTTCTCATAACAGAACACGGGAAGCCACACCAAAAATTAATAGGTATTGTTACACCAATTGATATTATGAAGGTGGATTAAGGGGAGCACCTTCTTTTAAGCTAACATAAAGTGAGCCATCTTCTAATACTTGAGCAAAATAAACATCTTCTACATTCGTAACATTTTTTCTTTTGAGCTTTTTTTGTAACCATTCTTCTGTTAAATTAAGTTCTAGCAAATTTTGGATAATAACTTTTCCATCATTAATTACCTCTGTAGGGATATATTGAGGTTCTGTAATACTTGCTTTTACATCCTGCTTTGTTGCGCTGGACACAGCAGGTTTTTTCATAACCGTTAATTGCCCATTCGTTTCGAAAATGGCATATTCAACATCTGATACAGAGAAGATATTTTGTTCACGTAAAAGCATGAGCACTTCATCGTTACTAAGACGAGCCTTTTTTATATTCCGTGGAATCAGCGTACCTTTCTGAATAAGAATAGATGGCTTATCGTCGAATAATACACGTAATTTCTCAGACTTAAGGGTTAAATAACTAATAATAATAGTTAATGCGCCCCACCAGGCGAGCGAGATGAGACCGTCCCAAAAAGGGGTTTCTGCTTGCGCTGAAATTTCAGCTGCTATTGAACCGAATGTAATACCAGTTACATAATGGAAAAATGTTAGCTGACTTAATTGTTTCTTTCCGATAATTCGTGCTAAAAATAATATCGCGAAAAATGCACCGGTTGTTCGTGCAAGCATTTCCCAAAAGTTTATATCCATTATCTTCACTCCTCAAATAGTATTTTGAGCGAGAAGGATATATAATATACGGGTATTTTAAATAGAAAGCGTGAAGAACTATGAATACAACTAGATCAACAGTAAAACCGAATAACCCTGTCTATACGATGATGATTTTAATTGGCGTATGTCATTTAATCAATGATACGATGCAGTCCGTTATTCCAGCGATGTTTCCATTATTAGAACGTGATATGGGATTAACGTATACACAGCTTGGTTTAATTTCTTTCACGTTAAATATGTTTGCTTCAGTGTTACAGCCTGTTGTTGGGGCAGTAACAGATAAAAAGCCAATGCCATTTGCGTTACCAATTGGGATGGTTAGTTCATTTATCGGTTTAACAATGCTTATCTTGGCACCTAACTACCCGCTAATATTAGTGTCGGTTCTATTTCTAGGACTCGGTTCTGCTGTATTTCACCCAGAAGGCTCACGTGTATCATTTATGGCAGCGGGGAACAAACGAGGTTTAGCCCAGTCCATTTATCAAGTAGGTGGGAACTCAGGACAAGCGTTAGCACCACTTATTAGCGCATTTTTAATTTTGCCGTTCGGTATGTACGGAGCATCTGTTGTATTAATTTTAACGGCAATCGGTATTTTTATGCTGACAAAAATCGCCGTGTGGTATCGTAAGCAATTAGAAGAAGAGAAGCTAGCGAAGGTGAAGAAAGTATTAGTATCATCACTGCCGCCGCTAACGAAAAAACAAGTAGGTATTGCCCTTAGCTTACTGTTAGTCATTATTTTTGCTCGTTCATTTTACGTGACGAATATTACGAATTTTTATGTATTTTATTTAATTCAGGAATACGGACTAACGATAGAAAAGGGACAAATATTAATCTTTTTATTTATGGCTTGCGGTGTAATAGGTACGTTTTTTGGCGGTTCATTATCAGATCGTATCGGACGTAAAAATGTCATTTTACTATCTGTTGTCGTACCAATTCCGTTATGTTTAGCATTGCCATATGTGCCGTTATGGTTAGTAGTTATCCTGCTTATTATTATCGGCTCACTCATTATGATTAGTTTCTCTGTAACGGTTGTTTATGCACAGGAGCTTGTACCAACTAAAATTGGGACAATGGCTGGTCTAACAGTAGGACTTGCATTTGGAATGGGGGCAATCGGTTCGGTTTTAATCGGTATACTGATGGATAAAATCGGTATCGAAACGACAATGATGATTATTTCGGCTCTTCCTATTCTCATGTTAGTAGCGTTAGCTTTACCGAGAGATCAAGTAGGGAAAATATAGATAAAAATGATGAACTGAACTCAGAGGAAATGCCGAGTTCAGTTCATTTTTTTCTAAGCATCTTCTACAATAATATAAGTCATTTTTACGGGGCCATGTACGCCGACGACTAAATTCATTTCAATATCGGCGGAGTTACTTGGGCCGGTAATGAAGTGAATGGATGAAGCAACGGGTTGTTCGCTCTGGCGTAATCGTTGCGCGGCTTGTGTAATGCGTGGAACAATTGTACTTTTTAAGATAATTGCAATTGAATTGGTCGGTAAATAAGATAATGAACGACCGACATGTTCGTTTGTTTGTACCATAATTGTGCCAGACTCCGCTAGTGTTAAATCGCTTATAACAATGCCGATATTTGCTCGTTCAGCGATCTGTACGTTGTCGTGTCCGTTTGAAGTATCCCACTCGTAGCTCTTTTCTAAGCCTTTCAGAAATGTTCCTATTCCAAGTTGTTCAAAGCGGGGGTCGTTACTATAAACAATCTCAGCGTTACCGTAGTCTTCAATGGTTTTTTGTAACATCACCTGCAAATTTGCGACAGTACATGTTGACACAGCAGTATGGATATTACTACATTGTTCAATCAATATTTGTAATAGTTCATCCGGTGTTTTGTGTTTGAGTACTTCTAGTTGTGGCGTGTGCTGCCACTGCATTCGTGGTTTCTCTATGAGCGGTGTGCGGCCAAGACGACGTGCAATATTCGTTAAAAAAGTATCGCGGTTTGTAATCGTCATGAATGTTCGCCATCCTTTCCACGTTTTTCGAACCAATCACGGAAACGTTCTTTTTCGGGAGAGGGAAAATCACGAATATTCGTCCATTGTTTTAATGGGCCAGGGCCGTTAGAGATCGTGTTGTCTTTTGTAAAAGGCTTCATAACGGTTGAAGCTACTTTTGAACCGAATTTATAAAGTGAACTTGATGCTGTGCCAAAGCCGAATGCATTCATCAAAGCTGTTTCACTAATTGGTGCGCGGCCTTCGCGTTCTACAATGACTTCTCGATGCTTATGTAGCAGCTCATGTAAAGGGATTTTTACAGGGCATACTTCCGTACAAGCACCGCAAAGTGTTGATGCATAAGGTAATTCTTTATAATCATCGTAGCCACCAAGCAAAGGTGACAGCACAGCACCAATTGGACCTGAATAGATGGAACCATAGGAATGTCCACCAATATGACGATAAACTGGGCAAGCATTGACACAAGCAGCACAGCGAATACATTGCAGAATTGATTCAAACTCACTCCCTAAAATAGAGGAGCGCCCATTATCGACAATGACTAGATGAAATTCTTCCGGGCCGTCTACTTCTAGCGCTTGGCGGGCACCAGTCAATAATGTAATATAGCTCGTTAATTTTTGACCCACTGCACTTCGAGTGAGTAAACTAACGAGTACTTCCATTTCCTCAAAAGTTGGTACAATTCGCTCCATCCCCATGACTGTAATTTGCGTTTTCGGTAGTGATGTTACAAGGTCTGCATTGCCTTCATTTGTGACAAGACAAATCGAACCTGTTTCAGCAACAGCAAAGTTACAACCGGTAATACCGATGTCTGCTGTTAAGAAATGTTGTCGTAATACTTTTCGTGCATGAAGTGCAAGCTCTTCAGGTGTTGATGAGTTTGTGTAGCCGGTTTTTGACGCAAAAACTTCTCGAATTTGCTCCTTATTTTTGTGTAGGGCAGGGGTGACGATATGTGAAGGAGGTTCATGGTCATCTAGTTGCAAAATATACTCGCCAAGGTCTGTTTCAATCACTTCACATCCAATGTTTGCTAAATGATGATTTAAATTGATTTCTTCTGTTACCATTGACTTTGCTTTTACAATTTTTTGCGCTTGTTTTTTCTTTGCAACGTCTACAATATAGTCATTCGCCTCTTCAGCTGTTGCAGCAAAAAAGACATGACCACCACGTTTTGCTACATTTTCGCTTAATTCATAGAGGTAATAGTCTAAGTTGGCAAGCACATGTTTACGGATTTCCTCACCATGATTGCGCCATTCTTCCCAATTGCCGAGTTGTTCTGTTGCTACGGCACGACGCGTTTGGAATCGGTGTTGTGCCGATGATACAGCATTTCGCATAAATTCATTTTTCAAATTTTCCTCTAGCCGATCTGGAAACTGAGCATTTGAAATTTTCATTGCCATACATGTTAGCCTCCTTTACACCATATTTAGTATTTCTGCGATATGCTTTGTTTCAACAAGGCTTTGTTGACGTCTCATACGCCCACCGATGTTCATTAGGCAACCTGCATCAGCCCCGATTAAATAGTGCACACCTGTTGACTCAATATTTGTAATCTTTTCATCTACCATTTGCTCTGAAATTTTCCCCATCTTCACAGAAAATGTACCACCGAAGCCGCAACAGTTTTCCTTTAGTGGCATGTCAATTAAGGATAATCCTTTTACATTTTGTAGAAGAATGAGTGGTGGGCTTTGTACTTGAAGCAAACGCGTCATATGGCAAGATGGATGATATGTAGCTGTTCCCTCCAGTTTGGCACCAACATCTTCTATTTTGAGCACATCGACGATAAATTGAGTTAGCTCGTAAGTTTTTGAGGCTAAGTTTTTTGCACGTTCTTGCCAAGCGGGTTCATCTTGAAGTAAGTGTTGATATTCCTTTAACATATAGGCACATGAGCCCGATGGACAAACTACGTACTCGGCATGTTCAAATACTTGAATTGTATTTTTAATCGTATTACGAGAAGCTTTTACGTACCCGCTATTATAAGCAGGCTGTCCGCAGCAAGTTTGGCCTGTCGGAAAATCAATTGTGCAACCGAGCCTTTCCAATAATTCCACTGTACTTTTCCCGACATTGCTCTGAAACATATCTACTAAACAAGTGGCAAATAACGAAATTTTCAAATAATTAACCCCCTTTTAGTTTAATGTACAGATTGTTTACATAGAAGTCAAAAAGAGATTGT
>JBJEFO010000347.1:0-2075 GCA_051874135.1 Lysinibacillus sp. | reverse complement strand
AAAATATAAGTAAAAAGATAGAGAATTTTCGTTTAAAGTCGAGTAACGGAAATTCTCTTTTTGTATAGGGGAAGATTTCTATACTTTATCTTTGTGATAAAACCGTTTGATTTTTTTGAATATACTGAGTCGACTTGTTTTCCTTAGTTCTAAAGTTACTGTAAAATGAGTCGATATAAGTGAATGATGACTATTTTTTTTTGAAATAGATTTATAGATTAAAAGTGTCGTTTAATTTCAATTAATAGAGTACATATTCATTTAACTTTTATAGAATGAGGGGGAAAGTTGATGGGAGAGCAAAATAAAAGACAGCTAAGAATAGGAACTTCTTTCCTGTTATCTGCAGGGATTCTGTTAGGGAGTGCTGCAGCTCCATTTGGTTCGATTGGGAGTTTGCGTACTGAAGCTTCAGTTGTAAATTACGAGACAACTGCTAATTTAAATATGAGGCAGAGCGCGAGTACAAGTGCGGGTATTATTTTAACCATTCCGAAAGGTGAGCAAGTTACATACGTATCCGAAAGTGGCGCATGGTTTAAGGTGAAATACGGTTCAAAAGAAGGATGGGTAAGCTCAAGCTACTTGAAAAAAACAGCTGCATCTACAGAAACAACAACTGATACGAGCTTGAGTGACTCTGCTACGACGAAGGGTGAGAAAGTGTTAACTATTCCGAAAGGGAAGGAAGTCATTTATCTTGCTAAGCAGGGCGATCGTTATAAAGTGCAATATGGAAATAGGACAGCTTGGGTGAGTGCCGACCAAATAAAGGTATCGCCAAAACCGGGAGAGAAACCAACACCACCAGTTGTGGTAGTGAATAAGAACTGGATCACAACTGCAACGACTTTGAATATGAGAGATAGTTCTTCGACTGCTGGAAAGGTGATTGCAGCTATTCCGAAAGGGACAATTTTAACATCGATTTCAGAGAAGGATGGCTGGTATGAGGTTTCATATGAGGGTAAAAAAGGGTATGTGTCTGCCGCATATTTATACGAGTTAACGAAGGAGAATGCAGAAAAAATTGTAGCTCTAGAAAAGAAGCCGTATATATTGATGGATTTGAGAACCCGCTCATCTGTTACAGCAAATCAAATTAACCAATACCTCGTTAACTATGGAAAAGTAACGCCTGAAAACAGTGTTTTGCATAATACGGGTCAGTTATTTATAGATGCTGCGAATAAATATGGATTAAATGCTCTGTATTTAGCTGCGCATGCTATTCATGAGAGCAACTTCGGCAAATCGCAAATATCGAAGGCGAAGAATAATCTATTCGGTTTTGGAGCATATGATCTCGTGCCGTTCGTAGGAGCTACGAAGTTTGATTCGGTAGCAAGTAATATTGATCATATCGCACAAGAAATGAAAGCGACCTACTTAAACCCGAGTAATTGGAAGCATCAAGGTACATTCTTGGGCTATACTATTAAGGATGAAAAAGGTGCAAGAATTCCTGCTTTAAGCAAAGGGATGAACTTCTATTACGCAAGTGATTCAAATTGGGGGAATGCAATTGCTTCTCATATGGAGCGCATATTGCCATCTAGCCAGGAAACAGCATTCCAACAGCAGCCAAACACACAAGTGCCGAGCTCGCCTGGATACCCAGCAGGAAAGGATATTTTCCCGGCAGGAACATTGGCTGTAGCAAATGCAGCAGTAGCTTTGTATGATGCGAAGGGCGGTTCAACTGCGACAGCAACCATTCAAAAGGGTGAAACATTCAATCTGCTAGAAAAGTGGAATGATTATTGGCTTACTATTCAATATAATGGTCAAACGTATTATACAAATAAGGTAAGTTTTAATAGTTATAATCAATTCTTTACCGTGAAAAATTTAGCCCGAGTTAATGCAGATGTTCTAAATGTCAGAGATGCAGCTAGTACATCAGGGGCGATTATTGGAACACTGCCTAATTATCAATATGTAGAATTAGTGATGGATTCCACTTTGGCACCAATCGTTAATAACGGTTGGTATAACATCAAGTTGAACGAAGATACAATCGGATGGGTATCCGGAGAGTATTTGATTCGAGAATTAAATAGATAAAAATAGGA
>JBJEFO010000346.1:0-2076 GCA_051874135.1 Lysinibacillus sp. | reverse complement strand
ACCGCAGAAGATAAAATTTTGACTCTCTCAACTTGTAGCGATGATCTTGGGCATAGAAGAAGAGTTGTCCATGCTAAATTGGTAGAAGAGGTAATAGATGATGAATAAACAACAAATAATATTTGGTTTGCACCTAATTTGAAATGCAGAGATGAAATTTTGCTTAGTTCTGATAACTGATCAAAACCAACATGTATAGCTTTGCATTGTCGAAAATGCAAAAAGGTAGAAGTAGAATAGTGCATTGTAGATAGTAAATTCAAAACGAGGACGAATGAAGGGTACATAGATATTAGGATTTTTTTAGGAGGCGATTTATCATGGCATTTGATTTCAAAAAGGAATACAAAGAATTTTATGCTCCAAAGAATAAGCCTGAAGTCGTTACCGTTCCAAAAGCAAATTATATCGCTGTTAGAGGAAAAGGTAATCCGAATGAAGAAGGTGGCGCATATCAGCAAGCAATCAGCATATTATATGCAGTTGCATACACCTTGAAGATGAGCTACAAAACGGACTATAAAATTGAAGGTTTTTTTGAGTACGTTGTACCGCCACTGGAAGGATTTTGGTGGCAGGATGATGTTGATGGTGTTGATTATAGTAATAAAGACTCGTTTAACTGGATTTCTGTCATTCGTTTACCTGACTTTGTAACGCAAAAGGACTTCAAATGGGCAGTAGAAATGGCAACAAAAAAGAAAAAAATTGATTGCTCTTCGGCGGAATACTTAACTGTTGACGAGGGACTTTGTGTTCAAATGATGCACTTAGGTTCGTTTGATGATGAACCTGCAACAGTAGCTATTATGGAGAATTTCTTGAAAGAAAATGGTTATGTAAATGATTTTAACGATAACCGTTTACATCACGAAATCTATTTATCGGATCCGAGAAAAGCTTCTCCTGAAAAATTTAGAACAGTTATAAGACTGCCGATTAAGCAAGCCTAAATTATTATCTAGTATCATGGCGAACTCGTTGGTGGTATATATGACGATAGACGACTTGTAAAGCCTGTAAAATCAGCGCATGTTTATATGCCAACAGCTTTTTATGAGTTGCCCTATGAGGGAGCAAAACCAATGCTGTTAATAGATGAAGTTGATGATAAATAATATTTGAAAGACCTATTTGACACCATGTACGATGAATTACCGATACCTAATGAGATTATCAATGAAGTTGAATCTATTGTTATCGCTTTTTACGAGCGAGAAAACCCACTCTTTCAAGGATGGGATAATAGCGAGTACGATTGGCTCTAATCGTACTCTTTTTTTGTATGTTTTGAAAATCCCCTGCTGTGCAGGGGGTTCCGGAAAGCTTTTAGCTATGGACAATAAAAAAACTCCAGTCGTACAATAAAGTCAGGTCTGGACAACCGACTACGTACGAAAGGAGTACCCAAATGGATAATAAAAGTTTAGCACATACAACGTAGAATTGTAAGTATCACATCGTTTTCGCACCAAAGTATAGAAGACAAGTGATTTACGGGAAAATAAAAGCGGATATTGGGAAGATTTTGCGCCAATTGTGTGACCGTAAAGGCGTAGAAATAATGGAAGCAACAGCATGTCCCGATCGTATTCATATGTTAGGGAGTATACCGCCGAAATTGAGTGTGTCACAATTTATGGGATATTTAAAAGGAAAAAGTAGCTTAATGATTTTCGACCGACATGCCAATTTAAAGTATCGATATGGAAACCGTCAATTTTGGTGTCGAGGATATTATGTAGATACAGTCGGTCGAAATAAAAAAGTCATTCAAGCGTACATCAAAAACCAATTACAAGAAGATATACTGCAAGATTAAATGACAATGAAAGAATTCATAGACCCGTTCACAGGTGAAGAAATTAAACGGAGAAAAAGATAAATAAGCCGCTTTAGCGGTAATGTGAGGAAACGTAATGCTTCAGTGCGTCTTTAGACGTGGGCCAGTAACAAAGCGTTTCACGCGCAGAGCAAACCACCAGTTATACTGGTGGTTTTGATTGTACGGATGGTAGAATATTCTTGTATTTTTCTGATATACTTTATCCGTCTAAAGAGTGTGATAAATTTGAA
>JBJEFO010000345.1:0-9064 GCA_051874135.1 Lysinibacillus sp. | reverse complement strand
GGGGCGTTTAAAAATGTTAACAGCTTTACCGAAAACAATATGGGTACGTTTTAATGCTATTTGGGGGAAATCAGTAAAAGAAACATCAACAACTTATATGGAAACTCAGCCTGTTCACCAACAAACAATGAAACCACATGAAGCTTATAGCCAAGTTCGCCGTAATATGTATTAAACAACTGTATATACTAACCGAAAAAGCAGGTGGAATTCATGTTCCATCTGCTTTTACTGTTTATTTAAAAATCATCTAAGCTGTTAGTTTGCATGTATTCATTCCAGCTAAACCATACTACGAAAAACGAATTGAACAAGAGGGAGAATTTATGAAACGCATTATACTTATTGTGTTGATTTTTATAATAGTTGTAGGGGCTGGTCTTGTATTCGCTGTTTCCATGTCTCCTATAAAAGAACTGAACGTTACGATTAATGAATCGCCAAATAAACCTGTAATCCTTGTTGTCATCGACTCTTTAATGCATGAGCCGCTACAAAAAGCCATTCAAGAAAACAAAGCACCTGCTCTTTCATTTTTAATAAACAATGGCTATATTGAGCCTGAAGTTGTGAGCTCCTACCCTACTATGTCCGTAACGATTGACAGTACGTTATTAACAGGTACTTATGCAAATGACCATAAAGTTCCGGGTCTTATTTGGTTTAAAGAAGATGAAAATCGACTAATTAGCTATGGCAGCGGGCTAAGTGAAATGTGGCATAACGGCATTAAAAATGTAGCGCTTGATAGTGTTATTCGTCTTAATAACGAACATTTAAGCAAAAACGTGCAAACGATTCACGAACAGCTAGCAACCCGCAACATCCAATCTGCTTCCATAAATGGCCTGTTATATCGAGGAACTGTTAAACATTCATTGCATGTACCGAAGCTGATTTCTACAGCCAATCTTTTACCGAAGGAAATTACCACGAACGGTCCAACAATCCTTTCGCTCGGTGCATTATCTCAATACAATCCACATAATGACCGCCATAAATTTGCCTGGAAGCGGATGGGGGTAAACAATGATTTTACGGTGAACGAGCTGAAGTACTTTATTCAGCAAAGACTATTACCGCCGTTTACGCTCGCCTATCTCCCTGACGCTGATGCAGCGATACACAAAAATGGACCTAACGATTTAAAGGCCATTGAAAAGGCTGATCAATCACTTCAAGAAATGCTCAATAGCTATCCTACTTGGCAAGAAGCGATTCAACAGGCAACATGGATTATCCTTGGTGACAGTGGTCAGTCCACTGTAAAAGACGACAAAGAGACAGCTTTAATCGATTTAACCAAGCTACTCCAGCATTATTCGTTTTGGGAACGTAAAAATACGAATGGGCAACTTGCAATTGCTATCAATGAACGAATGGCCTATGTGTACGTAAATGATAAAAACATTGAGCTAACAGAGGTAGTAAATACGCTAATACAAGATGAACGTATTGATTTTATCGCATGGAAAGACAACGAAACGAACTATGTTGCAAGTCCTGAGAGTACTCAAACATTAACATTTTCTCCAAATGGACCGAATGTCGATGCATATAATCAATCTTGGTCCATTAATGGTGATATAACTATTTTAGATTTCACGATTAATGATCAAGGCTTCGTGCAATACAACAATTATCCAGATGCGCTTGCACGATTGCATGGTGCGCTTCACTCACAGGAAGGCAATTATATTATTGTAGACGCAAAACCTTCTTATGAATTTATCGGAAAGCATAGTCACGACCATGCTGGTGGCGCAGCACATGGTTCTTTACACAAAGTAGACTCCGTTGTTCCGTTGATTGTCGCAGGGACAGATGAGAAGCCAACATTTAATCGGTTAGTAGATATAAAAGAATGGATTATTCGATTAATCGGTAGCCCATAAATACGCCAAATTATTGATATTCGCCCAGATAACTTAAAGATTCTCGAACATAATATATATGCAACGTAGAAATAGGGGGGCTTATATTATGTCACTAACACCGGATGATCCGTTTAAACATTTGGAAAACATAAGAAAAGATTTTGACTCGATGCTTGCAGCTTTTCCTTTTGATATGATTTTTGGCGAAAATTTGTTGAGCAACTTCGAGAGCACGAGAGTTACTGTACATGAAACAGATACGGAAGTCGTTGTTGCTTGCGATATCCCTGGCTTAGAAAGGAAAGAGGATATTCACATTAATGTGGATCACTATATGTTGAGTATTAGCGGTTTTACCAATAAATCAACGGAAGTAAAAGATGAAAACATGTTTAGGCTAGAGCGTTATGCAGGTAGCTTCCACCGCTCGATTCCCTTACCAAGTCCTGTTTCCAAAAACGGCGTAAAGGCAACATATAGGAATGGTGTACTTGAAGTTAGAATGCCAAAAACGACACAAATTATTGAACATAAAATTGATGTAGAATTCGATTAACAAAAAATACCTCTTGAGTGGAAATTTCCAATTCAAGAGGTATTTTTATTAGTTTCGAATTAAGTAATCGAATGCGCCTAGTGCTGCTGTAGCACCTGAGCCCATTGAGATAATAATTTGCTTGTACGCACTATCTGTACAATCTCCTGCTGCAAAGACACCAGGAACAGTCGTTGCGCCGCGCTTATCTACAACGATTTCACCCATGCGAGTTTTCTCGAACTCTTCGCCTAACCAATCTGTATTTGGTACAAGACCGATTAATACGAATACGCCTTGTAGTTCCACATGCGTTTCTTCGCCTGTTTCACGGTCTACATATGTAATACCGTTCACTTTATCCGTACCTGTAATTTCTTTTGTTTGTACATTTTTCAGTACTGTTACGTTTGGTAAGCTGTAAAGACGGTCTTGCAGTACTTGATCGGCTTTTAGTTCTGGCATGAATTCAAGAACTGTAACGTGGTTCACGATACCTGCTAAGTCGATTGCTGCTTCGATACCAGAGTTACCGCCACCGATAACTGCTACATCTTTGCCAGCAAATAACGGACCATCACAGTGTGGGCAGTAAGCTACACCTTTGTTTTTGAATTCTACTTCGCCAGGAACGCCAACATTACGCCAGCGAGCACCTGTTGAAATAACAACTGTTTTACTTTTTAGAACAGCTCCGTTTTCTAGCTCTACTTCGATTAAGTCCTTCTTCTCAAGACGAGCCGCGCGTTGCAGATTCATCACATCGATTGGATAATCCTTTACGTGCTCTTCAAGACTTGCTACAAAGCGAGGACCTTCAGTCGCTTTCGTACCGATAATGTTTTCGATTGCTAATGTGTCATTTACTTGACCACCGAAGCGCTCTGCTACGATACCTGTACGAATACCTTTACGCGCTGCATAAATAGCTGCACTTGCACCAGCTGGACCACCACCAACAACAAGCACATCATATGGCTCTTTGTTTGCAAATTCAGATGCATCTGGACCGCTACCTAGCTTCGCTAATATTTCATCAATTGTCATACGACCGCTACCAAATGGCTCGCCATTTAAAAATACAGTCGGTACCGCCATAATGTCTTTGCTTTCAACTTCTTCTTTGAAAGCCGCACCGTCAATCATCGTATGAGTAATGTTTGGATTTAACACACTCATAATATTTAGTGCTTGTACAACATCAGGGCAGTTATGACAGCTTAAGCTAATGTAAGATTCAAAACGATATTCACCTTGAATATTTTTCACTTGGTCGATTACTTTTTGATCAACTTTTGGTGCACGACCACTTACTTGAAGTAATGCCATTACTAAAGAAGTAAATTCATGTCCTAGAGGAACACCAGCAAATACGATACCAGTGTCTTCATTTGGACGATTCACACTAAAGCTTGGTGTTCTTTGTAGAGAACCCTTTTCAACTTTAATGCGTGCTGACATCGAAGATAATTCATCTACTAACGCTAACATTTCACGTGAAACTTCATCGTCACCAACGCTAACTTTTAGGACAACATCGCCCTCTAACAGCTCAAGATATTGGGCTAACTGTGCTTTAATATCTGCATCTAACATAGTTTGTTTATCTCCTTAGATTTTACCAACTAAATCTAGGCTTGGTTTTAAAGTAGCTGCGCCTTCTTTCCATTTTGCTGGACATACTTCACCTGGATTGTTACGAACGTATTGAGCTGCTTTAATTTTGTCTACTAACGTTGAAGCGTCACGACCAATACCACCAGCGTTAATTTCTACAGCTTGTACTACACCGTCTGGATCGATGATGAATGTACCACGTTGAGCTAAACCAGCCTCTTCATCTAATACGTCGAAGCCACGAGAAATAGCGTGAGATGGGTCACCGATCATTGTGTACTCGATTTTACCGATTGTTTCTGAAGAATCGTGCCATGCTTTGTGCGTGAAGTGTGTATCTGTTGATACTGAGTATACTTCTACACCTAATTGTTTTAATGTTGCATATTGGTTTTGTAAATCTTCTAATTCAGTTGGGCATACGAATGTGAAGTCAGCTGGGTAGAAACATACTACGCTCCATTGACCTTTGAAGTTTTCTGAAGATACATCAACGAACTCACCTTGTTTAAATGCTGATGCTGTAAATGGTTGAATTTCTTTACCGATTAATGACATAATTTTTTCCTCCTTAGATTACGTTGTTTCTAAAAGTTACAATTTAAAAGTAATTATAACTATCTTAGAATAATTACAATTATCGATAATAATTATCATATAAAATGTCTTATTATGTCAAGTGAAGCCTTTGTGACACGTAGATACTTAAACGATGACAATTTATTTAACAGTTCTTATTATAAACATTTAAAATTTTTTAAAACGCTTTATTACCAATGCCAAACAAAATATTCCTATCTCTCTTACTAGTTGAATCATAATCAATTCAATATTGTCGAATTTTGTAATTCAACAGAAAGCTTCAAATTGGAAATTTATAACTAATGCAAACATCATCTAACAAAGAATATTATTCAATGAAAATGAATGATGTTTATTGAGAATAGGATGAATTTGAAATCACTATTTTGCTCGCTGAAATACGATTTTCCAAACAGCGATGTTAACAATCACAAGCACTGCTAAATATATAATTGTCCCGTAGGAAATCTGGGTTGCCATGAAATAATGAATGCCCGCTACTATCCCTAAAGGAATAAACAGAACAAGCGCCACCCACCCCTGGGCATCACTAATCTCATCATAAGGCTTTGTGAATGGGATTTTGCTACCGTAGCTAATGTAGCAAACTACTGTATACAAACAACTCGCTACTAACACGGCCAATAAATCTGGGATAATTCTTGTGCCGTATATAAAGCAAAAGACAATACTTAACACAATGTATAAAGGAATATACAACTTAATCAAAAACGCCTTTAAGCTTCCCTTCTTTAAATCAGTGAAATCCTTAAGCGGAAAGATTTTATAAATCCAAGCCGCTTTATACTTTCCTGAGTGACCTAGCATAAATACAGCCGTTGGAATGATTAACATACTGAAATAAATGTTTAAATAGCCCATGCTGACGGAATAATCAACATCCTCGGATCTGACCACATTAAACATAAAAATGAACGGTATAACAAAGGAAAACCCTAAAGATGGATACACCTTCAGCTTAAATTCTCGCTCTTGTTTCATCATAAGAGAGGCGAATCGGTAAAAAGCCCGTTCCTCACTTGTTCGGCAAATTAGTTTTAGTAAAAATTCCGTCAATCGATTCGTCTTTTCTTTTTTTGACTTGCTTGTACTTAATAGTTTTTGCAAGTTTCGTTCAAAGGCCGGAATCAGCTTAATATATAGCCATATCGAAATGATTGGCATAATAATAGCTAATACGCTAAAGACGACTGTTAACAAAGAGCGATCCCCATTTAGCAACAATTCAAACGGTGCAGCAAACCACATCGGAATGAGAAAAACACTCCACCAATGAAACTCCATTGCAATATTGAAATCAACAAACTCAAAGGACCTGATAAGGAATTGATAACCAATCATTAGTACTAATGACAGCCCAATTTGCACATAATTAATCATATCCTTGAGCTTTTCGCCGTCAAAAAATCGCAAAATGATTATATATAAAATAGCTGTAAGAACAACGACAAACACATTAATTAAAACGAGTTCAAACACCATTATTATGAAGAATAAGATGCCTTGTTTATACAAACTAAACAACAGTGGAATCGCCGTCAAGGCAATCGTTAAATACGTTAAATAAATAAGGATATGCATAAATTTCGCTGCATTTATTGTCTTTGCAGTAATTGGCTTCGTTGATAAAATCGTTCGATCACGGACGTCTAATAGTACAGAAGAGAAATCCGAAATCATCGAAGTCATAATCATAAAAATGATCATGGCATACGTAATACTCATCTGAAAAAGATAGTTCTCTCCAAAGCCGATAAACGGAATAAAAATGAGACTGATTAATACATAAATCCATAAAGATTTGATGTAACCGTACTTTTTATCTTTGTTTTTTTTAGTTGATGCCTGACTAAAGAGTGTCGGCACTCTACGCTCGTCCATCGTTAGTTTTATATGGAGGATTTTTCTCATCATCTCATAATCGATGCCCATTTTAATAAAAAGAAACCGGAGCTTATCAAGTAGCTGTAGTGTTTTAAAATCATCCATCACAGCACCTCTTGTACAACCGAAACAAACTGTTCGCCAATTTCCTTGTAGTTATCGAAGCCCGTCAATTCGTTGAAAATCCCCTCTAGTGTGCCCGCCGCATTGTCTGCTTGTAGCTCCGCAAATGTTCCATCAGCCGCGATTTTCCCGTCGTATAGCAAAATGATACGGCTACTAATTTTTTCGACAACATCCATGAGATGAGAAGAATAAAAAATTGTCTTTCCTTGAGCAGCTAACTGAGACAATATTTCTTTAAAAATCATCACACTATTAGCATCTAATCCATTAATCGGTTCATCTAAAAACAAAATATCAGGATTATGTAACAGACTCGATATAATTAATAGCTTTTGCCGCATCCCTTTTGAATAAGAGGAAATACGTGAATGATACGCTTCACCAACACCAAACAGCGTCATTAATGTTTGGGATTTATGCGTAG
Source organism: Lysinibacillus sp. (assembly GCA_051874135.1). Taxonomy (GTDB): domain Bacteria; phylum Bacillota; class Bacilli; order Bacillales_A; family Planococcaceae; genus Lysinibacillus_B. Next base: position 1,998 of record JBJEFO010000345.1, on the reverse strand, counting down.
CTGTCTGTAAATCTAGCCCGTACAGCTGACCGATAAAAGTTAAATATTCATAGCCCGTTAAATTATCATATACATCCGCTATTTCCGGTACATAACCAATTCTTCGTTTATATTCAACGTGATTTTGCCGAATATCCTCGCCAAACAGCTTAATCTCTCCGCCAAAGCCTTCTTCCATCCCTAAAATAATTTTTATCGTCGTACTTTTACCGGCGCCGTTTGGACCAATATAGCCGATGATTTCACCTCTTGAAACGTGCAAATCAATTCCTTTTAATATGTCCTTATTGCCATAACTCTTCGTTAAATTCGTAATCGTCAACATTTCCTGTTCATTCATGGCAAAGCTCCTTTCTATCTTATAGAATTGTTACGTTAATCCGACTCGGCCTGCATTTCCTCGTACATTTTCTTTTCTATATTTTTTCGCTTCCATAAAAAGACGACAAAATAGATACTGAAAAAGAAAAGGATTAATACTATTGGAATGAGAAATATCCCCGCTTGATCAAAGGGGAAATGTATGCCAAACGCAAAAACTAATTGCATTAATATTTGTGTACTAATAAATAGTGTAGGAAAAATACTATTCTCTATTTTTACAACTTTATTTGACACATAAAAAATACAGGCTAAATATAAAATCTCAATTAAACCAATCACTATAAGTACTATTTGCAACCATAAATCAACCGCTCCATAAAAAGAGGTTGTGTGTGCTTTTTCCTGAAACATCTCAATAAATGAACTAATCGATAAAAGCACTGAACAGTACATTCCTAGCGCTGCATAACGTACTTTTATCTTCGAAAATGCATAAGCAACGATAATAAACCCAACAAAATCTGGAACAATATCGACTACGCCAATATTTATATCTAAAAATCGGAATAAAAAACCGATTAAGACGAGCTTATGAAAATTCATTTATTTCCACGCTCCTTCACTATTTCATCCACCCACTCCGCACTAGGGCGGTCATTTAAACTCCTGATAAGAGGTATTACGAGCTCATTACCTTGCTTATCTATTCCGCTTAACTCAATGGTGCTCCATTCCCCATCAAAAAGGGCCACGCCATTCGTTGTGGCAACGTCGATTGTATCACTTGGGTTTAATTGAATCGGGAGCTCAAGAGGTAATGGCACTTCTTCATAATTTATTTGAAAGCTTACTAACTCAACTTTATCGTCTACCACAGTGACACTATTTAATGTAAAAGGTTCAACTACTCTATATCTTGCCGATGACCCGTCTGTTCCACCTGAACTCATGATTTGATCAAGCTGTGTCAACTCCCTTCGTTGACGAACGTTTAAAGCAATTGTTTCTGTATGACCATCTTTAAAATAGACCGTACCTTCTGTAGCGGTTGTTAAATGATTGGTCATATCATCCATTTCAAGCCAAATGGTCGGAGAAAAAATAGAGTAGTATGTATAGTTTACGTAGCTTTCTGTTTGTATTGGTTGTTGTGAATCATAAAACATAAAAAAATCATTTTGTGGATAGTACTGCATACCGTCTATTTCAATTGATTGAAACTCACTCGGTTGCATTAAATTCGTTATATACGAGAGATGGATGCTGTTCATGTCTAAATTTACTTCATTTGCGATTATAATCGGTTCGTCAAGCAACTTCGTTTCATAATATAAAACACTCCCAATGTTTATAACCCCTACAACCGCTAAAATAATGAATAACTTCTTCACCCACACCCCTCCTAACTCAATGTTCTATATTTTATTATATATTACAAAACGGAATAGATACCATTTAATGTTAAATATAGTACAAATCGTTTTATTAGCTATTAGTGCATAAACAATCGGTGTTTTATCCCGCATTAATGGTTAGTTAATTTTAGTCCCTTCTTTATGAGAAAAGAGAGGATTAATAAGTTAACTAGGGATCTTCCATTTTTTGCGTTGAAATTGAAATATAATAACCTTCTATCAGTCAATCTAATAGAAGGTTACTAAAGTTATTTAATTA
>JBJEFO010000344.1:0-9076 GCA_051874135.1 Lysinibacillus sp. | reverse complement strand
AATTAAGAAAGAAAATTATTGTTAACGTTTTGCTTGTTCAGTTTTCAAAGTTCATCTCGCTATCTTTTTCGATAGCAACTCTTATATCTTAACACTCACCGAAGTCAGTGTCAACAACTTTTTTAAGTTTTTGTTTCTGTTTTTCAACAGCAACTTTTACATCTTATCATCGACCTTATGTTAAGTCAACAACTTTTTTAAAAAATCCTTCATGTCTTAGCGACTTACTCATATTAGCACCGCCTACTCATATCCGTCAATACTATTTCATAAGTTTTTTTGAGAAAGTTATTATTTCTTTTAGAATCTACGCAAAAGAGGAGCCTATTCGAATATGAAAAAAATATTGATATTATTAGGTTTAATCACTCTATCAATATCTGCCTACTATTTTTTAAAAGACAATCAAATTCCTGTTTTTTTAATGACAGAGGAGCCTGATATCATTGCAAAAGGTCATAATGGGCAAGTTTTTTTAGTTGAATTACATTTCGAACATGATGGACTTATAGATTTTATTGAATCTAATCATAGCCAAAATGTGCTCTTTTTACTCGATTCAAGCTTAATCGAACGTGCTGATCATATCGTAGAACTACTAAAAAAGCTTCAGCGTCCAACTGGCTTACTAGGAAAAAACAGCGAAACACTTGATCAAGATATCGTTATCTATGAAGAGGCATTTGATAATAAGCCTTTATGGTTTATGCCGCAGGGCTATATATATGAGGAATCATTAAGATTAACCCTCTTTGAACAACAAGTTAATATGATTGCGCCCTCCCTCATTATTCGTAATAATGTCTTTCCTACGAAACTAGAAAAAGGAACAATACTATCTTTGCCTCTATATAAAGAAACAAATGTAGATTTTGAAAAACTGTCTAGCTGGATGTCTCAGCAAAAGTTTATTTCTATAGAAGAAAGTCTCTTCGGTTATTCCATTAAAACAAAACGCTATCCTTAAATCATACGTAAATATCTGACATATAAAAAATAGCTTCGTTTAGAAATAAATTTTTTACAGCAAGCATGAATTTTTTTACTCCGAAGTATTGAAGACAATTTTTTTTACTCGAATGAGGTCAATTAGCAGAATCGATATACGACTTAATTATAAATAAATGTCATTTACCGGGGCTATTTTCTTAAATGGCACTTAATTTAGAATATGTTGTATATGAATCCTGCCAATTCGATGATTTAGCGATTAAAAAGCATGAACGGAATTTTCTTGGTAAAAATTTTTAAGCCCCTGCAAATTTTTCATCAAGAAATATCGTTATAGACATTTTTTTAATACACATAAATCAATAAGACTAATCACAATCATACTTCACTTTTTCGAAAAAACTTCATTTCCCATCAAAAAATAGCAACATCCGTTAAGATTTCGGCTCTTCAGACGAACAAAATGTTTAGTAATTTTCTTGCTTTTTTATCACACACCCCATTTGTCAAACACTTTTTTTCGAATGAAAACGTTCATTTTTCAGTAAAAACAGCGAGTTTTTGGCGAATTTTTTAGCAAAATTGAGCTGATTTGTTATGTTAGAAATTTAAAATGAACATATATTATAGTTGAACGAATCTGGCTTTTATGGACATTTGATTTCCCACCTAATAATGCAGGATAAAAAAAGCTGATCATTTTTGATCAGCTTTTTTTATATTAAGATTGTTGAGCTGCCTGTTTGCGTGCTTTACGGCGCTCTTCTAATTTTTTCCGGTCTTGTTCTGATTTCTCATTGTATTTTGGTAACATTAATAGTTGATACGCATTTACAGCAACGAGCGGGAATAATAACCACGAAACATATGTATTAATATTGTCCTCACGCCCCATTAAAGCAATAATCCATTCTAATGATGTAACAACAATCATAAAGAACACAGCCGAAATTAATACGTGCCTTTTGCCAGTCATTTGAACTTTTTTAATACCTGTTGCAATCGCAGCACCTACTAAGAATAACAATAAACCTATGTAGAATAACCAATCCCCAACGGAATTTGCATCTGGCGCAAATCGGAAAATCACTAAATCAACGAGTACAATTAAAATTAACAGTATTTGCACCCAATTCCAAAGCGTTAACGTTTTAAATACACCAACACCAATTTGATGAAGTGTAAGGTATGCAAAAAATCCGGCTTGGGCAATTACGCTCATCGTAAAACCAAGTAAAATCATCCATACGAATGCGGCGATAAATTCACCAAACTCACCTGCTGCTAAATATGGTTGTAAAAAGTCCCAACGTATAAAAAGGCCGGCCACTGCAGTGACACCACCACCAATTAGCATTGCCATCATAAAAAATTTAAACCAATTTCGTATTGTCACGACAAATTGTCCTCCATTATTTCTATATATTCACCTTATTTTAACAATCGTTTTATAAAAAAGCTAATGGTGATGTAATTCAATACATATTCTAAGACGAAATGTGAACAATAATTGAAAGAGCTTATTAAGAAAATGAAAGGACTGAGCTTATGCGGCGACTTTTAATCATATTGTTTTTATCAATTGTGCTTGTTGGGTGTAATAATGAAAAAACGTCGACGCTATCATACGACGAGATTAAGAAAATTATGGTAGATTCTCTTCAAACAGAGGAGGGTAAAAAAGTTATCCGTGAGATGTTAAACGATAAAACTTTTCGTGATTTACTTGTCCTTGAACACGGTGAAGTTGAGAATGCTATGAAAACAACATTATTGTCTAAAGAAGCGGAAGAATTTTGGAAAAAAACATTTGAAGACCCTAAGTTTAAAGAGGCACTTGCCAAAAGCATGAAAGACCAGCAAGAAGATCTCATGAAAAAACTAATGAATGACGCGGAATATCAAGAAATATTAACTAAGTTTTTTGATCAACCTGATATGCAAAAACAATTCGAATCCCTTCTTAAAAGCTCTGCACTTCGAAAGCAAATGGAGGAAGTGGTGATGGAAACTATTGAAAATCCATTGCTCCAAACAAAATGGGCAGAGCTAATTCGAAGTACCGGTGAAACAGGCGGCTCTTCAAAGAAAGAAGAAAGTGGCGGTGGTGGCGGCGGCGGTGACAAAAAATCCGGCTCAGAGAGTGGCGGCGGTGGTGCTGGTGCTGGTGGATAATCATCCTCATCTCTACCTTCCGTCTATACCTCTGTTAGCTATCATGCCCTGATTAGAAGAACAAAATTCCCCCATATTTAAAAGAGCTACTCGCGCAACAACGAGTAGCTCTTATTGTTATTTTGTTAATTTTCCAACGATTTTCCGCGCCATATCTAAATAAATTTTTCCTGTTGGATGATCTGCTGCGTAAACAGATGGAGCAAAGTCCTCATCCGTCCAATCAGGTTGACCTAGCGGAATTTGCGCTAGTAAATCTGTACGTAACTCTTCGGCAAGTTTTTCACCGCCACCACGACCAAATACGTACTCACGCTCACCCGTTAACTTCGACTCAAACCACGCCATATTTTCAACAACGCCTAAAATTTCATGGTTTGTTTGCAATGCCATCGCACCCGCGCGCGCCGCAACAAAAGCAGCTGTTGGGTGAGGAGTCGTTACGACAACCTCTTTTGATGCAGGTAACATTTGGTGAAGGTCAAGCGCTACATCACCTGTTCCTGGTGGTAAGTCTAATAATAAGTAATCTAAGTCTCCCCATTCTACATCACGGAAGAACTGATCTAATACTTTACCGAGCATTGGACCACGCCATACGATTGGCGCATTGTTTTCTACGAAGAAGCCCATTGAGATTACTTTTACACCCATACGTTCTACAGGATAAATACGATCTTCTTTTACAACCGGCATTTCAGTAATGCCCATCATATCAGGCACACTAAATCCGTAAATATCAGCATCAATTAACCCAACCTTTTTACCAAGGCGAGCAAGGGCTACTGCCATATTGACTGATACCGTTGACTTACCTACGCCACCTTTACCAGAAGCAATTGCGATAAACTGCACTTTAGATAAAGGTGATAAAATATCTTGCGCTTCTGCTTCTGTAGCTTGGCCACGGAATGAATCTAATACTTCTTGTGAAAGCTCCTCGAAGCGAATCCCTACTGAAGCTGCACCGTTTTCTTTTAATACTTCAACAATTTTCATTTGGAGTGTCATCTGTTCCGGTGTATTTGTTTTTGCAATAGCAATTTTCACACTGACAAATTTCTTTTCTTCTTTAATTGTTACGTTTAAAATGCCGCCTGTTTGCTCTAATGTTCTATGTAAAAAAGGATCCTCTAGTTTTCCTATTAGTTCACGGACTTGTTGTTCATTCATCAAGTTCATACACTCCCTTAAATTTTATATCAACTGTTAGTATATCACACACAACTTCTAGAGTACTATGAGTCGCTCTATTCAAATGTCATTTCAAAATAGTTTTCAATACCCTGTGCAATTGCTGCTGCCATTTTATCTTGATATTTTTTATTAGCAAGCAAATTACGCTCTTCTGGATTACTTAAAAAACCTGTCTCTACTAAAGCTGCAGGCACGTCCGCTTTTTTAAGCAAATATATTTGTTCAATTGCCAATGCTTCTCGAGTTGTATTTCCTAACTCATCCTTAATCGATTCCATCACTGCCTTCGCTAAATATTGACTGTTCTCATGCCCTGTTTTATGATAAAAAACTTGAGCACCTCGCCACTGGCTATCTGGAATGGCATTTGCATGAACAGTAATAAATAAGTCTGGCTGTGTGCTTGCGACAATCGATTGTCTTAGGAAAATATCTTGCTTTTTGCGTTCACGCAGAGATTCAAAAGTTTCATTTGGTTTATGCTCACTAATTACATCACCATCTGTTGTACGCGTCATCACCACTTCCGCTCCAAGGCGTTTCAGCTGCCGTGCTAATTTTTGTGTAATCGCGAGATTAATGTCCTTTTCGATAATGTCGCCATTTGACGCACCACCGTCTATTCCACCATGTCCAGCATCAAGCACAATTGTTACCCCACCTAAAGGCTCCGGTAAGAAAAAACGCCTGTCCGATGCACTCGTTTCATACACAACGACAAGCATACAAGTACATAGCAATACGAGTAACGCTATCCAACGTCGCACATGTCCCACTCTCCTTTCCACACTATACGTCAAAGAGAGTGAGTCTATGCATTATTCCATTGCGAGATTATTTTGTAATGTCGCGTAGAAACCACCTTTATTCATTAATATATTGTGGTTTCCTGATTCTAAAATTTGACCATCTTTTAGGACAAGAATTGTGTCTGCATTTTCAATCGTTTTTAATCGGTGCGCAATAACAAAACTTGTACGCCCCTTCATTAAATTATTCAATCCTTTTTGAATATGCACTTCTGTCATCGTATCCACACTTGATGTTGCTTCATCTAGAATTAAAATATCTGGGTCTTCTAAAATAGCCCGTGCAATCGCAATGAGCTGTCGTTGCCCTTGACTTAAATTCAGCCCGCCACTTGTTAGCATCGTCTCGTATTGCTGCGGTAAATACTTGATAAAATTATGTGCATACGCAATTTTAGCTGCTTGCTCGACTTCTTCATCTGTTGCATCTAGTTTACCAAATCGGATATTTTCACGAACTGTACCAGAGAATAAATACGTATCTTGTAGAACGACACCAACATGATCACGTACATTGGTCATTTTGTAATTTGTAATCGGTTCGCCGTCTAATAATATGCGGCCACCCGTTGTATCATAAAATCGCGTAAGTAGCTGAATAATCGTCGTTTTCCCTGAACCTGTTGGACCTACAATTGCTACCATTTCACCAGCTCGTGCTGTGAAATTAATGCCGCGCAAAATAGGCTTGCCCTTCTCATATTCAAATTGAATATTTTCAAATGCAACCTCACCGACAAAACGCTCTTTTTCTTTACCGTGTTCATTAATGTTTTCATTTTCTTCATCTAAAATTTCAAATACGCGCTCTGCACCAGCAATAGCTGATTGGAATAGCGTTAATAAGTTCGATAATTGATTAATCGGACGGAAAAATTGGCGTGTATAGGTAACGACTGCTGCAATAACCCCGATTGTTACATGTCCATTTATCGCTAGCACCGCACCGACACCGATAACTAAGCCCACACCAAAGTTATTCATAAAGTTATTGAGTGGTCCCATCATCCCAGAAATAATATCTGCACGCATTGCTGAGCCGCGCAGCTTTTCATTTGCTATTTGGAATTCTTCAATTGTTTGGCGCTCTTTCCCAAAAAGAGTTGTAATATCTGAGTTTGAAATCGTTTCTTCAATATAACCATTTAGAGCACCTAAATCACGCTGACGGGCAATGAAGCTGACACTACTACGCTTAATTATTTGCTTCGTCACCCAGACGATTAACGGCACAACGATGAGTGTCACAACGGCAAGCACAACGTTTAAATAAAACAGTACAATCGCCGTTCCAACAATCGTTAGGAATGATGACATGATTTGCACAACACTTTGAGAAAGAGCTGCATTTAAATTATCAATATCATTCGTCATACGGCTCATTAGATCGCCTTGTTGACGTTTATCAAAAAACGATAATGGCAACGATTGAATTTTTTCAAATAACTCCTGGCGTAATGTACGAATCGTTTTTTGCGACACGTAAATCATGACGTATGATTGTAGCCATGTTAGTACAGCGTGCACCGTATATATACCTGCTAGAATGAACGCCATTTTAATTGCACCGTCTACATCAAATTTTAAAATATAATTATCTGTAATATGACCAATCATGTACGGTCCGACTAAGCTGAGTAACGAGGCGATAATGACAAATGACACTGCTAAATACATTCCTATACGCTGTTGGCGCATGTAGCTCCAAATACGTGCCAATGTCTCGCGCTGGTTTTTCGGTTTTTCTACCGGCCCTGATACACGACCACCTGGGTGTCTTAATGGGGGTCTTGGTCCAGCATTATTACTCATCTATCGTCACTCCTTTTTCTTGCTGTGTTTGCACAATTTCTTGGTACAACACACTGGAAGCTAATAACTCCTCATGTGTACCACTTGCAGCAATGCGTCCATCATCCATCACTAAAATTTGATCAGCGTGACGAATTGAAGAAATTTTGGAAGATACGATAAACTTTGTTGCCTCCGCAAACTGTGTTTGAATCGCTTGTTGGATTTTCTTTTCTGAGATGCTATCTACTGCACTCGTTACATCGTCAAGCACTAAAATACTCGGTCTACGTACAAAGGCACGGGCCATCGCGAGACGTTGTTTTTGACCACCTGATAAGTTTGTCGCCCCTTGTGTAAGCTGATGACTTATACCGGCTGGTAATTTTTCCACAAATTCTGTTGCACATGCTGCAAGGAGCGCCTGTGCTATTTCTTCATCCGTTGCATTTTCTCGACCGTAGCGAATATTTTGTTCAATTGTTTTTGAGAACAGCGTTGCCTTTTGTGGCGCAAAACCGATCGATTCACGCAGTACTTGCAAATCATATTGCTGTACCGGAATACCATCAATTTTCACAACCCCACTATCAACATCAAATAATCGTGGAATCATTTTCACAAGCGTTGATTTCCCGCTACCTGTCATACCAATAATCCCAATTGTTTCGCCTGCACGTGCTGAAAAGCTTACATTTTTTAATACAGGTTCCGCTTCTTTCATATAAGCAAAGGATACATTTTCAAATGTCACATCCCCGCGCACCGTATGCTCAATAAACTGCGTTGGTTTTTTTACCCCTTGTTCTTCTTCTAACACAGCTACAATACGACCTGCACTCGGTACCGCACGTGCTAGCTGCATAAGTACCATTGATGAGCTTACAAGACCTTGCATCACCATCATTAAATAGTTTGTAAACGCTAAGATAACACCGATTTCAAGTGAACCGTTATCGACTTTAATGGCACCCATCCACATCGCGGCAACAATCCCAAGATTAATGACAAACATCGTTAGCGGTGGCAAAATTCCAACAATCTGATCGGCATAAATATTGCGCTTCATGAGTTTCGTATTCACATCTGTAAACTGCCCGACTTGATGGTTTTTTCGATTATATGCCTTAATGACACGAATACCCGCTAAGTTTTCCTGCATTTTTGTATTCACTTGGTCGACAACTAATTGCACTTTAAAAAATAACTTACCTGATACCATCGTAAAGAAATACACACTAACAACTAAAATCGGCACTACAACAAGTAAAATACCAAATAGCTCCCGCGCTGTAATAAACACCATAATTATTGCACCAATGAACATCATTGGTCCGCGCACAAATATTTTTAATAGCATCGTTAATGCTTTTTGTAGTGCGTCTACATCGTTCGTTAAATTCGTTACAAGTTTCCCTAACGTAAACTTGTCCTTATTACTATTTGAGAAATATGTAATAACCTCATATAAATCTTGTCGTACATCTGTTGCAAAATTAACCGCAGCACGCGATGCAAAAAATGAACAGCCCGCACCGCCAATTAACCCACCAATCGCAGCTGCAATCATCAAGCAAAACATTTTGATAATATAGGCTGAATCATTTTCTGCTATCCCATTATCAATAATATGCTGTAAAATCATCGGTTGCACTAAGTCCATTCCAACCTCAAATAACATCATGATTGGTGCAATGACGGCAAATATCATGTACGGTTTTAAATACTTTATTAGCTTGAATACCGCCTGCATCTATGTTCCTCTCTTCCTGTCTGAATATGCTAGTAACTGTTTTCACTTAAAATATCTATTAAATTTGATCCTCAGTCGTGTCTCCAGTAAATTCATCTAATTCAAAAGCCGCTTTAAATTCATTGATAATCCCTTCTGTCGCCTTTAATTCTCCTGCAATCATCGGATGAATCGACTGTAATTCTGGTGATTCTAGCTGCTGCTTCAATGTTTCTCGCTTCACCATTAATTGCTCGTAAAAGGCGAGCGCTCTCCCACGCCTAAACGTCTGTGCACCATTATGCCTTCTTCCGCGCTTACTGCACTGGCGCTGTTCATGTTCTTTACGCATACTTATCACCCCTCGAATACAATTGTATACAAACGTATACGTATAAACAATGCTACTTTTTCATTTTTA
>JBJEFO010000343.1:0-2090 GCA_051874135.1 Lysinibacillus sp. | reverse complement strand
TAATGAGCTCGCCTAAATGAACTATCCTTCAAATGGATAGTCTTCGTTAATATAAATACGTTCTTGTCGAATCGCTTTTCCTGTTTTATCGTCAATTTCTACAAAGAAACCACTTAATACGTCCCGCCCTTTTTTCGGCACTTCAAAGCGCGATGGCATGTTCGTTTGGAATTTGTAAATAACACTTTCCTTTGTCATACCTAAAATTTCATCGTACGGACCAGTCATACCAACATCCGTAATATACGCCGTTCCACCTGGATAAATGCGTGCATCTGCTGTTTGTACATGTGTATGCGTGCCAACTACTGCTGACGCACGACCGTCTAAATGCCAGCCAAGCGCAATTTTTTCACTCGTCGCCTCAGCATGGAAATCGACGAATACGAGCGGTGATATTTTCTTCGCCTCTGCAACTAGCTCATCCGCCATCGCAAATGGATCTTCATGTGGCGGTAAAAATACACGACCATGTAAGTTAATAACACTTAATGTCACACCATTTTTCTCAATGTGCATCATTCCACGACCTGGCGCATCTTTTGAAAAGTTTGCTGGACGAATTAAATAGTCCGCATCATCGATAAACTCAAAAATGTCTTTGTTATCCCACGTGTGATTGCCCATCGTAATGACATCCACACCCATTTGTAATAAATCATTGTAAATATTACGCGTAATGCCGCGCCCTGCCGCTGCATTTTCACCATTCGCAATGACAACATCTACTGCATACTTTTTCTTTAAACGCGGCAAATATTTCGCCACTGCATCTCGACCAATCGAACCGACGATATCGCCGATGAATAAAACTTTCATTAAATAAAACCACACTTTCTATCGTTCAACATTCTCTCCATTTTACCATTCAACATTGTAAACAAGCAATTGAGTATAATGAGATGACCTAAAAAATTCACCTATGCCTTTATTTTGACAAAAGAAAAGCTCCTAGTAAATTACATAGGAACGATAATGTTAGTATAGAATTTTAATGGCATTTAGAAAAAAATCATTCTTCTTTCTCGTAATATTGGTAATAATATTTCCGACTTCTAGGCATTTTATAATTATTTAATATAACCCCTAAAACTTTCGCCTGTGAAGTGGCAAGAATGGACTGTGCCTTTAATACATCTTCTTTTTCAGCAACATTCGAATGGATAATTAATAACGTCCCATCACATTTATGAGACAATACTTGGGCATCTGATACGGATAACAGCGGTGGTGCATCAAAAATGATGATGTCATAGTTATTTTTCATTTCTTCTATAAAAGTATCAAACGTTTTAGATGAAAGCAATTCAGTTGGATTAGGGGGGATTGGTCCACTCGGTAAAACAAACAATCCGACTATCGGCGTCTCCTGGATAGCACAATTAAATTCATTTTGTCTAGATAATACAGTTGACAAACCTACTGTATTAAATATGCCAAATGTATGATGCAGCGTTGGCTTACGCATATCAGCATCGACAATTAATACTTTTTTACCTTCCTGCGCAAAAACAACCCCTAAATTCGCAGCATTTGTTGACTTTCCTTCTCCTGGTGTTGAAGATGTAACTAAAATTGTTTTTAAATCTGTGTCAGGTACGGCAAATTTAATATTCGTTCGAATCGTACGAAACTGCTCAGCTATAATAGATCTTGAATCTGAAACGGTAATTAACCTCCGTCCCATTGCTGCTAACTTAGACTTTTTCTTTTTTCTTTTATTTTTCAATCCAAGCATCTTGATTGCCCCTTACTTTGTGTGACTTAAAGGAAGCTTTCTTCACCTTTTCTAATGGGATTGAACCGACAATCCCCATAATCGGTATACCTAAATTTTCTTCTACATCTTTTTCGTCTTTTATCGTTGTATCTAATATTTCTAATAGAAAGGCTAATCCAATTCCTAGCATTATCCCGATAACAGCACCTATCGCTATATTGAGCGTTTTATTCGGCTTTACTGGGCTTGGATTTTCACTTACTTTTGCTGCTGATAAAATATTGATATTATCTACGTTCATTAATGATGGGATTTCTTCTTTGAAGACTTCTGCAGTTACGTTGGCAATGTTAACGGCTTGTTCAGGGTT
>JBJEFO010000342.1:0-9095 GCA_051874135.1 Lysinibacillus sp. | reverse complement strand
AAAAAATTTAGCAAAAAAATTATAACTTAACTTGTTAATCGTTAAATCATCGAATTAGCAGGATTCGTATACAACATATTCAAAATTAAGTGCCAACTAATAGAATAGGCCTAAAAATGACATTTATTTATAAATAAGTCGTATATCAATCCTGCTGATTGACCTCATTCGAGTAAAAAAATTTCGCTTCAATAGTTCAGAGTAAAGTTTTTTCGTGCTTGCTGTAAAAATTTAAATTATCTGTTTACAATCTTATTTCGGGATCAAAACAAGAAACGAAGTTCTATTCCAATTCTTCACCAGTAGAATGTTTATGCCTATATTGTGATGGAGTAAGACCTGTCACTTTTTTAAATACTCTACTGAAATAGTTCACATCGTTGAATCCTACTATAAAAGCAATTTCTGTGATGCTAGAAGTATTATTTTGTAAATAGACCTTTGCAGCTTCAATTCGATTTAGATTAATGAAATCAATAAGACTCATACCTGTATCATCTTTAAACTTTCGTGAAAGGTGTGAAGCATTTACAGGAATGGTTTCGGCAATTTCTTGTAGAGTTAAAGGGCTTTCGAAATGTAGTTTAATATAATTCACAGCTTTCTTTACAATTGCACTATATTGTCGCGTTGAATATTCGCTTACAAGATCACAATATTCTTCAAGCATCATTTTACTCAAGTCATTCAAATATGGTAAGTTAGGTGCCCTCTCAATCAAAATGGCGAATTTCTCTGAAATATTGTGAATATAAATCGGATGTACACCACCGTTCTTAGCCGCAATTCTACATAATGTATTTAGAACGATTAGTAGGTTCTTATAGCCTCTAATTGGACTTTCAGGTATACGTTTATCTAAATAGGCGTCACTCAATCCGCCTGTTAATTTCTTTATTACCTCTTTATCTCCTCTAGAAATAGCATCCATTAATACTTTTTCATTTTTATAACGAAATTCAATAATATCAATACTGTTCACAATACGGTCTTTAAGTTTTTCTTTGTTTCGTGTTGGATTTAGTGAACTAGAAGTTATTAATTGAGACTTGAGATAAGAATGGTTGCTTAGATTGACAAGGGTTGCACCAATGCTGCTAGCCGTACTACTGCTAACTATTGCTAACGATTTGTAGAATTCGAGTAATTGTTTATGTTCGCTAACCGGTAAATTATTTTTAGAAATAACATTACTAATAAAGGCATCGTCAGGAACAGTCGCCACAAAAGGGCCGACAATAATAGCACCATAATAAATATCATTTCTCCATATCCCCGCAGTTATATAATCAAGTCCATAAGTATTCGTATGGTAGTAATAGGATGTGGGCGGATGTTTTTGAAGGGTATCGACCATCTTGAAGTATTTAATATCCGTTTTTTGTAAGCTTGCGGGTATAGTAAGGCTATCGAGTTGAAATAGTATGTTTTCCTCTTGATCAATTAGTTTTACATCAAGGTTTGTTAAGGAGAAGAGTATATTACATATTCTATAGAAGTCATCATAGTTAAATTCTTCATAATCGACCATATTTATCACCTTTCCAAAGTTCGTTTCGCATTTAATATATCAAAAAATTATTATAAATACGCATAATTTGTACTAAAAGAGGCAAGATAATACGATAAAATAAGATGTTTGAGTATTACAATACAGGTAGTTAATAAATCATTAACTTGTTGAAAACAATAGTTCAATACTTGTTTGATGGATTATAAGATGAGATGTAAGCGTTTCCTCAAGCAAGAATACTTAACAAGGAGCCAAATGATGAGAAAAATTGTTAATTTGAATACTGCTTGGAAGTTTATTAAAGAAGATGTAGTAAATGCAATGGATACTGCATTTAATGATCAAAATTGGGAAGATGTAAATGTTCCACATACATGGAATGCCATTGATGGAGCAAACGGCTTCGATTTCTATAAAGGTGCTTGCTGGTACCGTAAAGAATTAGTAATTGATACTTTACAACAAGGAAACCGCGTATTTATCGAGTTCAACGGTTCGAACAGCATTACAGATGTATATGTGAACGGACACCACATGGGTCAACACCGCGGTGGATATTCAACATTCCGTTTTGATATTACAGATGTAATTGAATTTGGTAAACCAAACGTATTAGCAGTAAAAGTAGACAACACTGTTGTAGAAGATGTATATCCACAAATGGCTGACTTCACTTTCTACGGCGGTATTTACCGTGATGTGAATTTAGTTATTACAAATCAAGTTCACTTTGATTTAATGGACCACGGTTCACAAGGTATTTATATCGTTCAAGAAGATGTAAATGAAGAAAAAGCTGCATTAACAATTAAAGCAAAATTAACAAATGACCTTGAGACAGAAAAGAAAGTTCGAGTATGGGTAGATATTTTAGATGCTGAAGGCAAAGTAGTTACTTATGCAGCAAAAGAGGTTGTACTTGCTGCTGGTGAAAACGAAACAGTTGAAATGCCAGCTGTTATTAACAACCCGACACTTTGGAACGGCAGAAAAAATGCTTACATGTATGAAGCAAAAATTTCTTTAACTAGCTTCAACGATACGATTGATGAATTATCAATTCCATTTGGTGTACGTTACTTTGAAGTACACCCAGAAAAAGGGTTCATCTTAAATGGTCAACCTCTTCGTTTAAACGGTGTTTCTCGTCACCAAGACCGCAAAGACATGGGCTGGGCAATTACTCATAAAGAACATGAAGAAGATATGGAGCTAATTAAAGAAGTTGGTGCGACATCTATTCGTTTAGCACACTATCAACATGATCAATACTTCTATGATTTATGTGACCGTGAAGGTATGGTTGTATGGGCTGAAATTCCATTCATCTCGATTATGTCTAAAACAGAATTAGAGGGAATCAATGCTAAACAACAAATGGTAGAGTTAATTCGCCAAAACTTCAACCATCCATCGATTATGTTCTGGGGCGTACAAAACGAGATTCAAATCGGCGGTAACCGTCCAGAAGTAAGAAAAGTTGTAAAAGAACTTGCTGAATTAACGAAAAAAGAAGATCCTACTCGTTTAACAACAATGGCTAACGTTATGTTCGTACCAGATGAAGATGAGTATAACTTCATGACTGACATCGTTGGTTACAATAAATATTATGGCTGGTACCAAGGTAAAGCAGAAGATTTCGGTCCTTGGATGGATGGATTCCATGCTACAAACCCTAACGTTTGCCTAGGTATTTCTGAATACGGTGCAGAAGGTATTATCCAGTATCATAATGATGATCCAAAAGTGAAAGACTACACAGAAGAGTACCATGCACTATACCATGAAAAAGTATGGAAAGCATTCTCTGAACGTCCATATTTATGGTCAACTTATGTATGGAACATGTTTGACTTCGGTGCGAACATCCGTGATGAAGGTGGCGTTCAAGGACGAAACAACAAAGGTCTTATCACATATGACCGCAAAATCAAAAAAGATGCTTTCTACATGTATAAAGCAAACTGGTCAGATGAAAAAGTACTACACATTGCAAGCAAACGCTATGTAGATCGTGCTGAAGATTCAATTAACGTGAAAATCTACACAAACTGTAAAGAAGTAACACTTTATGTAAATGGTACAGAAGTAGCTACAAAAGCTAGCGAAGATAATATCGTAATTTTTGAAAATGTAGCGTTACAAGCTGGATTAAATGAAGTGAAAGCTGTTTGTTGTGGATTAGAGGATACTGCATTCTTCAACAAAGTGGAAGAAGCAAATCCAAGCTATGTATGCCCTGAATCAGATACTGGTGGCGCAGTAGCAAACTGGTTCGAAATGCCTGAAGATATCGGGGAAATTGTCATCGAAGAAATCGAAATTACAGATGACGTGTACTCAACTCGTTGCACATTTGGCGAGCTATTCAAAAACGCTGAAGCAAAAGCAGTTATCCAAAAATATTTAGCAGGCTTTGATGAAGAGCACCCAATGTTTGGTATGGCAGAAGGTATGCAAATCGACATGTTAGCTTCTATGGCAGAAGACATGTTTACGAAAGAGTTAATGTATTTACTAAATAAAGAATTAACACAAATTAAAAAAGCGTAATATAACATTGGTGATGGATAATCCGGGACGACTAGATTTAGAATCTAGTCGTTCTTTGAACTAATTTTGAAAGAGATGGTGTATCAATGAAATCAATTATGTTATTCGGGGAGATGCTGTTACGTTTAACTCCATCAAACCACCAATTATTTATACAAGCAAACCAATTAAACATGGTTTACGGTGGTTCTGAGGCGAATATTGCAGTTGCTTTAAGCAATTGGGGCGAAAAAACGTCCTATTCTACTTGTGTTCCCGATAATAACATTGGATTGGCAGCAATTATGCAATTGCGTCAATTTGGAGTAAATACGGATTTTGTCATCCGAAAAGGTCAAAAAATGGGACTTTACTTTGTTGAGCAAGGACATTCTATTCGTCCGACAGAGGTTACGTATGACCGTCAAAATTCTGCGTTTATGGATTCTGTACCGAGTGATTATCAGCTAGAAGAAATGCTTGACCAAGCGAAATGGCTGCATGTCAGCGGTATTAGTTTAGGCGTGAGCAAACAAGCGCGTGAAACAACGATGGCACTTGTAAAATTAGCACATAAAAAAGGTATCAAAGTAAGCTTTGATTTTAATTACCGTACAAAATTATGGAGCATTGAAGAAGCGAGAGAGGAATTTAAGGAAATTTTACCGTATGTAAATGTATGCTTCGGTAGCTACATGGATGCTCTAACACTTCGTCAAGAGAAAAGAAAGGTGAATTCTTTTGATGAAAAGATCGAATTGCTGAAATGGCTTCAAAAAGAATATAATCTTGATCAAATCTTCATGACAGAACGAGAAGTTCTTGACGACAATGTCCAAAAATTAAGCTGTGCAGTTATTACAGCTACAGAGCAACATAAGCTTGGACCAGTTAGAGTAAATGTACTTGATCGAATTGGTACAGGGGATTCGTTTGTAGCGGGGGTATTGTATGGGCTAGCTAATTCATACAGCCTGCAAGAAACATTAGACTTTGCCCTTTCATCTTTTGCGTTAAAACATACGATTGTAGGCGATTTCCAAATCGCAAGCAAACAGGCAGTACAAGACTTCGATATTAACGGCAAACATGTTGTTATTAAGAGATAATGATAAAATACAGATTTCTGGATTTACTGAGAAATCTGTATTTTTATTTTAGAGGCTCGAATTATAAATGTTGGCAGCAAAAATTGTACGTTTGTATAGAAGGTAAAACTAAGAGAATGACAGTTAAAAATATGGCTAATTTGTCATTAAAATATTATATTAGAATAATTAATATCGAGTAGTGATTATGGGTGAGTAATAAAACTCAATAACCTATAGAATTATTTAAAATGTTATATTTATCGTTTATTTCTGATAAATAGAACTTTTTTGTCATAAATATAACAGATTGTTTCACTCTATACTTAACTGCAAAAAAATATATATATCCAAATTTTTCTCTGAATAAACTATTGAAAAATAATTAAATGTAGTGTTAATATAGTAGGCGTGATGTAAGGGTTTACATTGTGGAAGAGCTGAAGATTTTCTTTTTTAACTAGTAAGGTCTGACATCGGATATGTGATGTTGGTTGAGGAAGTGAGTTGATAATTTTCTTCTAAAAAGAATCATGAATTAATTTCTTAATCCATATCTTTACAAAGTTGCAGCAGATAATGAACATTGTCTAATTGAAAAAATTTTTTCAGATATACGTGGGCTTGTTCAACAGTTGTACGATTTTTAAAGAGTGTATTCTTTTCGAAGATGGATACAATATTAATAAAAATTAAAGGAACTCATTTAAACAAAATTAGTGCTAGTCTAATACATTAAAATTGGAGGAAACAATAGCATGAGACCATTTGGTATGCGAGATAAGTTAGGGTATTTGTTTGGTGATTTTGGTAATGACTTCTTCTTCTTATTAGTAAGTTCATTTTTAATGGTTTACTACACAGACGTTTATGGGCTAAGTGCAGCTTGGGTTGGTGGACTGTTCTTAATTGCTCGTCTCTGGGATGCAGTTGCTGATGTTACTTGGGGACGTTTTATTGACACAAGAAAGCCAGGGAAAAATGGTAAGTTCAGACCTTGGGTGTTTAGAATGTCATTCCCACTTGTGTTTACAGGGGTGCTAATGTTCGTTCATATTCCTGGTATGTCTACAGGGTTCTATGAAGCATATGCGTTTGTAACTTATATTGTATGGGGTACTTTATATAGTACTGTAAACATTCCTTACGGTTCAATGGCTTCAGTAATGACAGATGATCCAGTAGAACGTGCAAGTCTTTCTACTTACCGTACAATCGGTGCAACATTAGCGGGTCTAGTAATCAATGCAGTAGGACCACTTATTGTCTTTGTTGATAATAAAGCAGATGCAGACGGTTTCTTCATGGCGGCAATTCTATTTGGTATTCTTTCGATTAGCTGCTACATGGCTTGCTACAAACTTACTACTGAGCGCATCGTTGCTCCTGCAGGTTCAACTGAAAAGGTGGATCTAAAGACGACGGTGAAAGGTTTAGTAAAAAACAAACCACTTATTGCAATACTTGCTGCATCATTAATTTTCATGATGAACATGATGCTAGTTGGTGCAGTTAACGTGTATTTATTTAAAGATTACTTCTCAAGTGCTGCTACTTTAAGTTTTGTTAGTATTGCTCAAACAGTAGCTGTATTACTTGTAGCACCATTTGTGAAAACGCTCACAACTAAGTTTGGTAAGAAAGAAATGTCAATCGTTGGGATGATGGTTGCTAGTGCGGCTTATTTCGTCTTATTCTTCCTAAAAGATATCAGTGCAATGACTTTCGTATTTATTTCATTCATTGGGTTTATTGGATTCGGATTGTTTAATACAGTTATTTGGGCGTTTGTAACAGACGTTATTGATTACCAAGAGTACTTAACTGACCAACGTGAGGATGGAACAGTTTACTCTGTATATTCATTCGCTCGTAAAGTAGGTCAAGCATTAGCTGGTGGTATCGGTGGTTTTGCAATCGCAGCAGTAGGTTATGATGCAGCTCTAGAAGTTCAAACGGATGCAGCGCTTAATGGAATCCATACATTGGCGACATTAGTTCCAGCAATTGTGTACTTGCTTATTTTATTAATCTTAATCTTCTTCTATCCATTAAATAAAACACGTTTAGCAAAAATGCAAGAAGAGTTGGCAGCAAAACGTGCGCTTAAAGAATAATGGGTTATAAAGTAGGGCAATATATAGTATACCAATGATTTAGGGTAAGGATATATATTGTTACATCGGTAAATTATGTTTTCAAACTTTTGTTAAAGAGTATGAAATAATTTATGCGGTGACATGTGTTAATAATTAATTTAAACCGTCTCGGGCGCCAATATTTGAATCGCCCGAGGCACTAATATACATCTGGAGGTCTTAGTAAAATGACTACTTTTTTACCTTTTGAAATCGATTTAAAAGACAAAGTTGCTGTTGTAACGGGGGGAGCAGGAATCCTTTGTGGTCAATTCGTTGACGCTTTAGCTGCATGTGGAGCAAAAGTGGCAGTGTTAGACCTTAAATTGGAAAACGCTGAAAAGAAAGCGAAAGAAGTACAAGAAAAAGGCGGTATTGCAATCGGGGTAGAAGCAAACGTTCTAGACAAAGAAAGCTTAAAAGCTGCTCATGAAGTAATTTTAGAGAAATTCGGACCTTGCGACATTTTAATCAATGGTGCAGGCGGTAACCATCCACTAGGTACAACTACTAAAGAATATTTATACCCTGAAGATGTTAAAGAAAAATTAGAGGATACAATTACTTTCTTTGACTTAGATCCACAAGGTGTTCAATTTGTATTCAACTTAAACTTCTTAGGAACATTATTACCTTCACAAGAATTTGCTGCAGACATGATTAATCGTAAAGGTGCAACAATCATTAACGTTTCTTCAATGAATGCTTATACACCATTAACAAAAATTCCTGCATACAGTGGAGCAAAAGCAGCTGTAAGTAACTTTACTCAATGGTTAGCGGTTCATATGTCTAAAGTAGGTATCCGTGTTAATGCAATTGCACCAGGTTTCTTTGTCACTGCACAAAACGAAAGATTACTAAAAAATGAAGATGGATCATATACAGAGCGTTCTCAAAAAATCCTTCGCAACACACCAATGGACCGTTTTGGTGAAGCAGAAGAATTAGTAGGTACAATGCTTTACCTAGTATCTCATGAAGCTTCAAGCTTTGTTAACGGTGTTGTCATTCCAGTTGATGGAGCATTCTCAGCATACTCTGGTGTATAAGGTAAACAAGTAAAATTGAAAAACAATTAGCCAAAATTTGTTTTCCAATTTGTTTTTACTCTGTCTCATTATTAAGTTAAAAGGATTGGCGTAAGAGGTGAATGATATGTTACAAAAATTCGAAGTGCTAAATGAAATGCGCGAAGGTTACGTAGTAGCTGTTGTTCGTGGCAACACGAAAGAAGAAGCAGTTGAAATTGCAAAGCAAGCATTTAAAGGCGGTATTCGCTCTTTAGAAATTACGTTCACAACACCAGATGCTGCGGAAGTAATTGCAGAACTTGCAAGCTTAAATGAAGAGGGCATGATTATCGGTGCAGGTACTGTACTGGATGATACAACGGCTCGTATTGCTATTATGAAAGGTGCACGTTACATCGTAAGTCCACATTTCGACCGCAATATTTCATTAATGTGTAACCGCTACTGCGTACCTTACTTACCAGGTTGCGGCTCAGTAACAGAAGTAATGGAAGCAGTAACATACGGCTCAGATGTTATCAAAATGTTCCCAGGAAGCTTACTAGGTAAATCCTTCATTAAGGATGTACATGGACCACTTCCACATGTTCAAATGATGCCATCTGGTGGTGTAAGCAAAGATAACTTAGCGGATTGGCTTGAAGTAGGCGCATTCGCTGTAGGTATTGGAAGTGCTTTAACGAAAAATGTGAAAAATGGTGACTATAGCTCTGTGCAGACAACAGCACGAGAATTCATGGATCATCTAGAAGCTCTTCGCACTAAATAATTTTGTCTACTTTGCATT
>JBJEFO010000341.1:0-2100 GCA_051874135.1 Lysinibacillus sp. | reverse complement strand
TCGAATCCCGTACGGGTCATCTCAAAGTATGTAGCGATTGCTACATACTTTTTTTCTATTTTGATACTAAGTATAAAAGAGTATAATAATGGTAGTAATCAAAATAGGGAGTAACGTTATGAATCTATTTATTGTTAGTGATATTCATGGGATGTACAAACAATTCGACAAAATTTTGCAGCACTGGGACGAAGAAAGCCTACTCGTTATTTTAGGAGATATGATTGATCGCGGGGAGTATTCTTATGAAGTGGTACAGCGGGTAATGAGCTTACAGCAAGAGTTTCCGGATAAAGTCATTGTGCTAAAAGGCAATCATGAGGATATGCTAATGTATTATGTGGATGGCCGTATGAAGGATCCAACGCCGTTTCTTGTCAACGGAGGGATTGAGATGCTGCGCTCGTTTATTAAGGATATTGATGAAGAGGCAGTGACGCACAATGCGGAAATCCTAAAAACGCAATTTGCAACGGAAATCGACTTTTTACGAAATGCACGTCATTATTATCAATATGGTAAGCTTTTAATTACACATGCTGGGTTTGATTCGACCGCTGAAAACTGGCAGGATACATCGAGTCAGGATTTTTTATGGATTCGAGAACATTATTTACAGCCTAATCATACAGGTCTTATTAATATTTTCGGTCATACGCCAACACGCAATATGCATAAAATTGATGATATTTGGATTAGCCCGTGTCAAAGCTATATTGGTATCGATGGTGGCTGTGCATACGGCGGTCAGCTGAACGCACTGCTCATTAGTGAACAAGGCGAAATTCTTGAAACATTTGTTGTACCTTCAGAAAAATAAAACGTGAAAAGCTAAAATCCGCTTCATATTGAAAAGGATTTTAGCTTTTTTCTATTCACCCAAGCATGTAACAGAAGGCGGGAAATGAATTAATGTTATGATGGAGAAAATGAGAAAAACAGGGTGAATGATGATGAATTTCTATATTGTTATGCAGGGGCGTACATATGAATACGAAAAAGCGCATGGGGTCATTTGGTCACATGTAACTGATAAAAGCGGGCAAAATCAGCACTTCTGGGAGCGGATGAAAGAGGTACAAGCGGGGGACGCAATTTTCCATTACGTGAAAGGGGATATTGTTGCCGTTAGTATAGTGAAAAAGGATTGCTATGAAGGAAAGAATCCGTATCGTGAAGGCTACGAGGTAATCGGCTATACAGTTGAAACAGCGTATGAGGAGCTTGCAAAACCGGTAAACGTGAAAGAATATTTTGACGTGCTCAAGCCGCTGTTACCACTGAAATATTCAGCTTTTCAGGACAATGGAGATGGCAATCAAGGCTATTTGTATCCGTGTAATGAAATGCTAGCGCTACAATTATTGGAGCTTATTAGCGATTTGAACATTTACGAGGAAAACGAGGAGCAATTAGAATTTGCGATTAGTACGATTACGAATAAAGAACGCAATACGCTTGTGCCAATTTTAGCTGAAACAGAGGCGGAAGCGAAGACGAAAATTCGTAAGGGACAGCAAAAGTTCAAGCAGGGACTATTACCGTTGTGGGATCATCAATGTGCACTTTGTGGAATAGACTTGCCGGCGTTACTGCGAGCGAGCCATTCGAAGCCTTGGAAGGATAGCACGGATGAAGAGCGTCTGGATATGTATAACGGCTTGCTGCTCTGTTGCAATCATGATGCTTTGTATGATAGCGGCTATATTGCTTTTGATGGGACAGGGAAGATTCATATTTCGAGTGCCATTAACGAAGACGATTATACAAAATACGGCATTCACCCAAAAATGCGCGTAAATCGTCGTGAGGAAAATAAACCGTACTTCAAATGGCATAAGCGGCACGTATTTAAAGGATAATAGAGGGATAGATAGTCAGGGAGTAAAATGCTTTTGGCTGTCTCTTTTATTTTTTTACCTTTGATTATGAAATCGTAATTTTTTTCTCGAAAAAGGCCAATTAGCAGGATTGATATACGACTTATTTATAAATAAATGTCATTTTCTAGGTCTAATATCTTAATTGGCACTTAATTTAGAATAAGTTGTATACGAATCCTGCTAAATCGCTCATTTAACGATTTAAAAGTTTAAATAA
>JBJEFO010000340.1:0-9134 GCA_051874135.1 Lysinibacillus sp. | reverse complement strand
AGGCATTGGTGTCATAAATGAAGAAATTGTTCCTTCATTTAAAGAAGGGGATGCAGTAATTGTGTCAGGTACAATCGGTGATCACGGAATCGCGATTTTATCTGCGCGCGGCGAGCTAGGTATTAACAGTCCTGTACAAAGTGACTGTGCTTCGTTAAATCATATGTTAGAAAAAGCGACGGCTGTTTCGAAAGAAGTACGTATTATGCGTGATCCAACAAGAGGTGGCCTAACGTCTACACTTGTGGAAATCGCAGAAGACTTCGGTGTAACGATTACATTAGAGGAAGAACGTATTCCACTAAAAGATGAAGTACACGGCGCTTGTGACCTTCTAGGCTATGACCCGATGTATTTAGCAAATGAAGGTAAAGCGATTATCATTGTCGCAAATGAAGATAAAGAAAAAGTAATCGAAGCGATTCGAAAGTTCCCTGAAGGACAAGACGCAGCATGTATCGGTGTCGTGACGGACATTACAAAAGGCCAATTGTTATTAGAAACTCCACTTGGCGTAAAACGCATGCTACATCGTTTATCAGGCATTATGCTTCCACGTATTTGCTAACGTGTTGAAATTCAGAAGGTGACATAAAAAGGACTGTATACTAGTAATTTAAATACTAGTATGGCAGTCCTTTTTGTTTGTCTTATATATATTCGTTTGCTCAGCATGTTTTTATTATTTTCTACAATATATATTTTTACAAAAACATTATCAATTTTATAGAGATAACACTTTTAAAACTTATTTATCTATGCGAAAATTATAAGGATGGAAAGGAAGTTTTAAATGTTTAAAGTGCAAAAACCTCATGATGAATGGGAAAGTTATATTGACATTGACAAGTATGGCAAATTAACTTTATCAAACATCGAATTTACTACTACAAATTTGTGTAACATGCGTTGTTCGCATTGCGCAGTAGGTTATACATTATTAACGAAAGAATTACCTACAATCCCAACGGATGAAATTATTCGCAAGTTAGATGAAGTTGAAACTTTACGTACAATGAGTTTTACAGGTGGAGAACCTTTACTGACTAAAAAGGGAATCAAGAATAATCTATTACCACTTTTGAAGTATGCTAAGAGTAGAGGAATTAAAACGCAAATCAATTCTAACTTAACTTCACCTATGTCTCATTACGAATTAGTTGCTCCTTATTTAGACGTTATGCACATATCACATAACTGGTGCGATGAAAAAGAATTCGTCGAAACAGGATTCGCTATGATGGATAAAACGCCATCAATCGAGTACAGAGGTCAGTTATATCGTAATATTTTTGATAACGCTAGAGAGCTATCAAAAGGTGGAATGTTTGTATCTGCTGAGACAATGCTAAATCGTAACACTGTACCATATATGGAGAAGATTCATAATGAAGTAGCGAATGAAATGCTATGTAAACGTCACGAAATTCACCCTATGTACGCCAGTGACTACGCTGAAAAATTAGAAACAATCGGCTTAGATGAATACAGAAACGTTGTCAATGAAATCCTTGATTATAGAAATAAGGACATATGGATTTTATTCGGTACATTACCATTCTATCCATGTAGCCAAGACGAACGAGATTTAGCATTAATTAAACGATTAAATAGCGAACCAAATATAACGACGAGAAATGATGTAGATGGTCGCTCAAGAATGAATCTAAACATTTTCACAGGTGACATTTCAGTATCAGATTTCACGGATGACGGTTCAGCTTTCGGTAACATTAAAAATGAATCATTAAATCAAATTTACGGGCGATGGCTAGACTCAAATATTTCGAAATCAATCAACTGTCACTGCCCGGCGGTTAAATGTCTAGGTCCAAATGTAATTGTAAAGAATATGTATTACCCTAATAAAGAATATATTAGTGGATCAGTTAAATAGTGAAATGAAAGGCCTCCTCTGGAAATGAACTAGGGGAGGCTTCTTTGATTTAAGTTGCGTTAATTCATGACTACTTGCATATTAAAATAACCACTGCTGAAGTTACTTCAATAATGTTGTGGAAAGCATTACCTTGCAATATGAAAGAAGCTAGTTTATAAAGTTTTAATTTTAATTTTAATATTATTTAGGGTGAGCCGTATCATAAGTAAGTGCGGTTTATTCTAAGATAGAAATAGCACCGTTTCATTTTCCCCATCTGTTAGGAGAAAAGAGGCTGTGACAAAACTAGCTTCTTATAACGAAAAAGTGAAATTGGGTGCGCTCATTTTCACTTTTTTCTATTTACATGGAATCTCTCTTTTTTATTGAATTTCATTGGTAAAAATCAGCTAATTAACAGACGTGTTTTTAATTCATAATAAACTATTTATCTTTTAAATTTGGTTCAACATCAAAATCAGTGCTTGCTAAAAAAGGATAAAGATGCTCTAGCATATGGAGTGGAAGGCGGCGACTCCAGCAGGAACAGCCCGAGACTCGAGACCCCGCAGGAGCTTGCGACGAGGAGGCTCGAGCCGGGCCTGCGGAAAGCGTCCGCCTGGAACGGAATATGCGGTCAAGAACGTATTTTGGCGAAGAGCCTTAAATTTAGCTTTTCAATTTTTAATCATAATTCCGTTCAATTTTGGAATCCTACTTACTATAAAAACAAAAATGAATGTGAAGTGATTAATTGCATGAAATCCTCTATCCAACAGATTTTCCGAATTTACAAAACAGATATTAAGAACATCGTAACGAACTGGGTAACGGCTGTCATAATTAGCGGGCTAATCTTTTTACCCTCTCTTTATGCATGGTTAAATATTTACGCTTCAATGGATCCATATGCCAACACAGCCCATATGAAAATCGCCATTGTCAATGAAGATACCGGCGCAATAGTCAACGGAAACAATTTAAATATAGGCAATGAAATTATTAAGAATTTAGCTGCAAATGAAAATTTTTCTTGGCATTTTATAACGAAAACAAAAGCGCTAGATCAACTAAAAGATGGTGACTATTTCGCTGCCATTATCGTACCAAATGATTTTTCGCAAAATTTAGCTTCTATAACTACCGATACACCTACTAAAGCCAAGATTGACTATTATGTAAATGAAAAAATCAACCCTATTGCACCAAAAATCACCAGCAAAGGTGCCAGTGTGATTACAAACCAAATTTCAAGTGAATTTGTATCAACAGTAAATGGCACGATTTTCGATATTTTCAATACTATTGGTATCGAAGTGGAGAAACAAATTCCAGATATCAACAAATTCGAGGATTATATCTTTACTATTGAACAGCATTTACCCGAAATCGAATCAATACTCACGCAATCAGCCAAAGATGCAAAAGAAGCCATTAAACTAGTCAATGGAGCCATGGACCAAATTCCTGAAGTACAAAATATCACAAATACCGGACTTTCTTCTATAGATAGTGGCCTAACACTTATTAATAAAGTAGAAACAATGATGCAAAATTTATCGCCCATGATCAAAGAAAATTCGTCGACGATACAAAGTATACAAACCACATTTAACCAATTGCTTGAAAGACTTCAAAATACGACGTCTAACAACACAGACGTTAGCCAAATTCAACAACAACTATTGGAATCTAAACAACTTCTAAACGATAGCATTCAATCTATGGAGACACTACAAAAAGTAATTAGTACTGAAGAAACAGCACGTCAACAACTAGAGAAGGCTATACAAAATACTATTACACAATTACAACAAAATACTTTTGAAGAATTGGCACAACCAGAAAATATAAAGTTAATGCAACAACTGCAATCTGTTCAAAATCAATTGCAAGCAAATTCAAATTTAGCAGATTATACTTCCAAATCGCTTACGCAACTCAGTCAATTAGAATCGTTATTGACGGAATTGTTAAACAATTTGCAGCAACTAGAGAATACAACTGATAATAGCGAATCTATAAAAAATGATATTGCTCATTTACAACAAATTGCACAGGATATTACAAACAACCTAGAACAGTTTTTCAATAACTATGTCAATCAATTAGAACCACAAATCAACTCAACTTTAACCGGGGCAAAAAATACACTAACAAATGCCTCGACTATGTTAACAAAAGTACAAAATGTAATTCCACAGGCAGGACAACTATTAAAAAATACACAAGGAACATTATCGTCTGCCTCGGCTATACTCAATCAGGTTCAACCTAATATTCCAACATTAAATAAGAAAATTGTTGACCTTGCAGAGAAGCTTCGAACTTTAAACAATGAAGCAGATATTACCGAAATCGTTCAGTTACTAAAAAATGATGTTAATGCTGAACGCGATTTCTTTGAGGAACCTATTGAATTGGAAGAACATAGAATTTATCCAATTGCTAATTACGGCACAAGCATGACACCTTTTTACACGGTACTAGCGATTTGGGTTGGTTGTTTATTGCTAATTTCACTCCTTGCGGTGGATCTACATCACGGAAAGACATATAGCATACGTGAAGTATATTTTGGGCGCTTACTTACATTTGCAACTCTTTCCTTTTTACAAACAATCATTATTGCAATAGGCGATACTTTATTATTAGAAGGCTCCATTCGTGCTCCATTATACTTTGTACTATTCTCACTCTTTATTAGCTTTGTATTTGTTACGATTGTCTACACCCTCGTAACCGTTTTTGGGAATGTTGGTAAAGCTTTGGCAATCGTAATGCTCGTCTTGCAAATTGCAGGATCAGGTGGGACATATCCCGTTGAGCTTTTGCCTGAGTTCTTTCAATTTATAAATCCATTGTTACCGTTTACGTATGCGATTGAAATGATGCGCGAATCCGTCGGAGGTATTATTTGGGGGAAAGTTTTTATTGATATGGGTGTATTGTTATTCGTATGGCTTTTCTTTATACTATTTGGTTTCTTCTTTAAGAAATTACTAAGTGGAAAAATGGAAACCTTGATGAGGAAATCACGCGAATCAAATATATTCCACTAAATGTCCTTAACCTTCTATCTGCTTCCAACAAGTGCCTGTGGATCTCCAATACATATGGGGATCCATTTTTTATTTCTCATTTAGAGGCGTTAGGGTGAACCGTATGATAAGTAAGTGAGTTTTTTCTGAAAAACAGAAACAGCACCATTCCAAATTTGTTGGAAGGTGCTATTTGGATTAGATGAACAATTTTTCATGAAGGATGATTAATCATTCACCTCATCAAGCAAATTCGTAATCGTACTATTGTTTTCGCTGTAAAATTTTTCGCCGGCGTAATTGTCTACTCTCGTTTCTTCGAGGGTGATTTTTGAATAGTTTACTGCTTGCACGTTGAATTGGAATTTATCGTTTCGAATAATGCAGTTTGTCGCATGGAGTGTGGAGCGATTTTGTACATAAATGTCAGACTCCGAGCCTTCCGTCAATTGTGTTGATTTTAGTTCCACATTGGATTCTAAGTCAATCCAAATTTGCGGGAAAATATGTTTTGAAATGAATGTATCTTGAATGAACGCTTCACTGTTATTTTCGATAATAATGCCATTGCGTTGTCCTTCAAATAATTCACTATTTTTCATAATAAGAGAACTATCGTTTAAGACGATTTGTGGCATGGCATGTTTTGAAATTTGGCTATTAAAAATTTGGAGCGAAGAGTCTCGAAGCGCTTTCAATCCGTTTGTTTTCCCACCGTAAATCACACAGTTATCCAATTTCGCCTTTGTTTGGTCACTTATTTCTACTTGAACCCCTTCACTATCGTAAATTTTTGAATCGGTCACGGTTAGCTGGGATTGGTCGATAATATAAAAGCTTTTCCCATTGCATAATTCACTCTGACTGACATGAATCGTAACAGCTGATTTCCCAGCAATATGAGGCATTTCATTCCCAGTTAAGTAGGTATTTTCAATAGTGGCAGTGGCATTTGTAGCTGCTAATATTCCGTTCCCTTCATTATTAGTAATTTCACAATCTAGTACGGTTAATTCACCATCAATAACTGTAATGCCTGTATTTTTGTGCTGTTTGAGTGTACTTCCTACAATTGCGCAATTTCCTTGTTTTTCAATTAAAATCCCAACTTGATTCCCTTCTTTAATCGTACAGTCTTTCAAAGTAGTAATCGATTGTTCCGTAACGAATAATTGCGATAGCGTATGATTCGTAAACGTTGTATCAATAAAATTAGCAATTGATTTTTCCCGAACTTGCACACCGACACCTTCACAGCTATGTAACTGTGAGCTATCTATATTGAGTCTAGACTCTAGTGTCGCTTGTACATTCGCAATACGGTGATGAGAGATTGTCGATTGCTCGATTTCTGCTGAAGCATGCTCTCGTAGCATAATGCCGGATTCATGACCATGTTGGACGGTGCAATTTGAAGCAACAAGATAACTTTCCTGCATCCATATTTGCGGGAGCTGCTGATGACGTAAAAGTGTTCCACGTAACTCTACATTTGATTGTTTTGATGCATAAATTCCGTTGCCATCGCCATGTTCGATTTTACTATCAGAATCAATCCATATTGAATGGTCTTGAACAATTATTTGTGTGCCGCTATGATCATGAAAATGATTACTATGACTGTAAACGGTTGCGTTCTTTTTGAGCCAAACGCCATGTACAGCATAAGTAAATTCACTGTCCTCTAAAATTAAGTGGGAACTTTCTAATAAGATTTGAGATTTCCCGTTGCTTTCAAATAAACACTTTTTAATGATTGCCTCGCTCTGATTAAAGAGGGCAATGCCTACATCCATTGCATTAATAAGCGTACAATCTTCCAACTCTACTTCTCCCGTATTGACGGAAATAATGGAACTTGTTTTTTTTCCTTGAAAATGACAATCTTTAAAAATGGCCTTTCCTTCAATATAAATTTGAGCTGTAGGGATAAACGTTAATTGCTCAAATGTTACTGTAATATGTTGAGGAATAATAATTAAACCTTCAATAATTGTCTCCTCACCATTTTTTCCTACAACTGAAACACTTTCTTCAAATTGAATGGACTCTTTATATAAGCCAGGTGCTAATTGGATTTCATCACCTTGGTTAGCTTTTTCTAATGCGCGTTCAATCGTTTTAATTGCAGAAAAAATTGAGGTAGAAACTTTAATGATTGCCATGAAAGCCCTCCTAACTAAAATTGCTCTTACCCTTTATTTTCACAAAAAGCCAAAATTTTAATCATTATAAGTAAAAATATTTGAAGTTAAGGTTATGTCTGGAAATACTAGTGGCTAGTAGTTATTATATTAATAAAGAATCAAATACTTAGTTTTATATTAATTTGTTGGATAAACCGAGTTTTATTTATATTTATTGAATGTTAGTTTTCAACATGATTGAGAAGCTAATATGAGTGATAATAATTTTCTACTATTATAATTTTGCAAAATGAAACATAAAATATGTTATAAAGAAAGGAGAGCGTATGATGTCATATATAAAATTGCAACAAATTCAACAGTGCTTAAACAATAAGTTTTATGATCGAGAGGCTGAAATTGAAGCGCTGATGACCGCTCTTCTTTCACGCCAGCATATTTTATTTATTGGTCCAGCGGGCACAGGTAAAAGTGCATTATCTTCTATGCTCGGTGAGATAGTTGAAGGTAGTATGTACTTTCAACATTTATTAACCCCCTTTAGCACACCGGAAGAATTGTTTGGTGTATTGTCGCTGAAAGATTTAGAGCAAGGTATTTACAAGAGAAATATAGAGCGTATGTTGCCAGAAGCTCATTTTGCTTTTATAGATGAAATTTTTAAAGCAAATTCCGCTATTTTAAATTCTTTATTAACGCTTATTAATGAACGTATTTTTTATAATAACGGTGTGCCAGTTGCAGCACCACTCATGACATTAGTAGGCTCTTCTAATGAATATATTGAAGAAGGCGAAGGGTTAGAAGCATTATTTGACCGATTTTTGCTTCGATATGAAGTCGATTATATTCGTGAAGAGGATTCCTTTATTTCGATGTTAAAAAATGAGCAGGAAATTACAGTGCCAAAACTTACATTATCGGAACTTTTTCATCACCAGGAGCGTGTAAAGTCAATCGGTATTTCAGATGCGATTTATAAAACACTTGCCAAAGTACGTACAAAATTACGGGATGAGGGCATTCGTCCATCTGATCGGCGCTTTAAACAATCATTATCATTGCTACGAGCAAAAGCATATTTAGATGGGCGTGTCGA
The DNA here is from genome assembly GCA_051874135.1 of Lysinibacillus sp. Classification (GTDB taxonomy): domain Bacteria; phylum Bacillota; class Bacilli; order Bacillales_A; family Planococcaceae; genus Lysinibacillus_B. The sequence goes on along the minus strand of JBJEFO010000340.1, from coordinate 968 downwards.
TGTAAATCGTGCGGATTTAGCGGTACTCAAGCATGCGTTATGGGAAACAGTTGAGCAAAAGGGGAAAACAGAGGAAATATTGCATGAAATTGCACATGACACAGTAGAAGCGTTTATTAATAGGGTTATTCCTGAATTCGAGTGTATTATATTAAATGCACAAAATGCGCTCATTAGTCGTACACCGGGATCACGTGCAAAATTAAGCGAATTATTAATGCAAGGAAAAACATTGTTTTTAGAAGTACAATCTATGCATAGACAAGCACCAAACCGAGAAGAACTCACTTCGCTAAAAAATGATATGCATAAACGATTATTACAAATGACGACGGATGTCATTGGATTTTAGTCTTAAAGTTTTGCGGGTGCGATGGATTATAAATTTTAGGGGGCGCTATTTAGGCACCTCTTTTTGTAGGTGAAACAATATGACTAGCTATCATAAAACTGTATTATATGCCTCAGAGCGACAATTCGAACGCTTTAATGAGCTTGTTCAGTTAGCGAAAATATTACATGATACTTGTGATGACGGTGAAAAGATGTACCCGGGCTTTACTAATATTATCGGGGATATTTGGGCTGTATTTTATTTGCGGAATCCGCAGTTAAATCCTAGCATGAAGGAAAACAACGACATTCAGTACGAGATGTTAACGCACTTAATGCAAACAGAGGAATTTACGAGATGGCAAAGTTTGACTGCTACGGATGATTTACTTTCGGTCTTAATAGCTGTCTCAATTAGTGAACAGCTGAAGAACTGGTTAAAGGAAAACAAAGAGCTACGAGAGGCACAAAGAAAGCAAGAGCGTGCCGAACGAAGCAAGCAAAGAGCACAACAGCAATTAAAGAATCTCCAAAAAACATTGTCCGATGCAAGTGCAACGGAGCAAACAAAAAGGCGAGTGCAATTGCAAAAAGAGTTTACGCAAAAGCAATTGCTTGCTGCACAAAAAGAGCAG
>JBJEFO010000339.1:0-2106 GCA_051874135.1 Lysinibacillus sp. | reverse complement strand
TACGTTGTTACAACAATATATGTAGGCAATTTAAACGAATGTAGGCTGACTTTGCGCGGTAATTTTTATGCTAGTATCGAAAAAGTACTTATAGATGAATGATTAAGCGATAAGGTGGAAAACTAAAAACCGGCAAAAAAGATTGCCGGTTGGAGATGATCATCCACTTATTGGTTCTCGTTTTGGAAACCGTTATTTGCAAATTTACCAGAAGCTTGATGTTTTTTAGCTTCTGCTTGTTGGATTCGTTGTCTAACTTCGTTAACGTCAGTCTCACTTCCAAATTCCACGTTCATTGCACTAGAAGTTATTTGATTACTAGCATTTGTAAATGAACTAGAAGCTTGATGTTTTTTAGCTTCTGCTTGTTGAATTTGTTGTCTAACTTCGTTAACGTCAGTCTCACTGCCGAATTCCACGTTCATTGCACTAGAAGTTATTTGATTACTAGCATTTGTAAATGAACTAGAAGCTTGATGTTTTTTAGCTTCTGCTTGTTGAATCTGCTGTCTAACTTCGTTTACATCAGTTTCACTTGCGAATTCCATGTTCATTTTTGATTTAAAGTTTTGGTTGTTGTTTGTCATGGATTTCACCTCCTGAATTTAGTCTGTACACAGGATGTTTTATTATTCGGTTAAAAAATTTAATCTTTTTCACAATAATTTACACGTAATGGTGGCGCAACTATGTGAAAAACGAGCAAATCCAATCTTTGTACACTTTGTGAAAAGGTTGATATAATAGGCGTTGTGAAAAATATAGAAAAGAGGTAGGAAATATGAGCAATGCTTATGAAGAATACATGCGTCAAGTAACGCAACCGATGCGTCGTGAATTAACAGAAGCTGGTTTTACGGAGTTAACGACAGCGGATGAAGTAAATGAATTTATGGCGACTGCAAAAGGGGTATCGCTAGTTGTCATTAACTCTGTATGTGGTTGCGCGGCAGGGTTAGCGCGTCCAGCAGCACGTGAAGCGGTGGAAATGGTGAAGCCTGATAACTTAGTAACAGTATTTGCAGGACAAGACCCAGAAGCAACTGCGACAATGCGCGCGTTTTTTGAAGATGTACCACCGAGTTCACCATCGATGGCGATTTTAAAAGGCGGAGAGTTAGCTTACTTTATCCCACGTGAACATATCGAAGGTTTCCCAATGGAGCAAATTCGCGATCATATCGCAGACGCTTTAAAGCAAGTATGCGAACAGTAACAATCGTTACGACTGCGGGAAGACCTGATCAACAATCAGAGCAATTGGCACACGCTGTTTGTGAAGAACTAGGTGTACGCTTTGAGCCGCGAAAAAAGCGCTCGGTCGTAAAAATGAGTAAAGAATACGGTGCTCATGTTATTGTTGCTGGTAAAAACCGATACGAATATTATCCGAAAGGTGCAACAGAGCCTTTCTTTTTCCATCCGAACTCGGCAGCTTTTCGTTTAAAACGACTTGCCCGTGGCGAACAAGATCCAATGGTTGAAGCATGTAATTTAAGAGCAGGCGATTCCTTTTTAGATTGTACATTAGGAATCGGTGCTGATAGTTTAGTAGCCGCATATACAGTAGGAGATAATGGTCGTGTCGTAGGGCTTGAGGCGAATCCAAATGTTGCCTTTATCGTGAAAAAGGGTATGCAAATGTATGACACGACTGAATTGCCGTTAACTGTATGTATGCGAAACATTGAAGTGATTTGTAGTGAGGCAATTTCGTATTTAAAAACTTTACCGGACAATGCATTTGACGTTGTTTATATGGACCCGATGTTTGAAGAAGTCATCGAGGAATCGAATAATTTCGAAGCACTTCGCGATGCTGGGGAACATTTCGCATTAACGGCCAAGTGGGTGGAAGAGGCGAAACGGGTAGCTAAAAAACGCGTTGTGCTAAAGGCGCATTTTAGGTCAAGTTCGTTCGATGAATTTGGTTTTACACGTGATATTCGTTTAACATCGAAGTTCCACTATGGTGTGATTCAATTATGATGAAAATTGAAGCTCCAATCGTTATCATTTTACAAAGCATCTGATGTATGTTAAAGTAAGAAAGTGCTATTTTAGATAGCCGGTTATAATAAGTTGGCATTCTGACTAGTTGCTTTT
>JBJEFO010000338.1:0-2111 GCA_051874135.1 Lysinibacillus sp. | reverse complement strand
TGTTTTTTCTTTTGCTTTTTGAGGAGAGATGCCTTTTAGTGCTGCTACATAATACATAAATTGTTTCGCTGAAAAATCAGGGTAGTAGCCAAAATTTTGAGGCAAATAGCCAAGGTCCTGTCGATATTGTTCATCTAACAGAGTGATAGGTTGACCATTATATTCGATGCTGCCACTTGTCGGCTTTGTGACACCGCAAATCATTCGCATAAGTGATGTTTTCCCCGCACCATTTGCACCGAGTAATCCATACACGCCTGGACGAAATGTAATCGAAACATTTTGTACGGCCGTTTTTCCTTTAAATTGTTTTGTAATTGCTTGTAACGTTAAATTCATTTAGAAACTCCTTAAACTTGTAATTTTTCTATTTGTAACGAAATACCATTGATGAGTTGACGATATTGATAAATCACGGTACCTGTTGCAATGAGCATAATGCTCCACCAAAGACCGTTTGAGATGGCAAGAAATAGCTGCGGGTATAAATAAATAACCAGCATTAGGCAAATACCGAAAAATACCCCAGCGATATAAACCCATTGATAAGATTCCTTCGTATGCTGCCACTGTAAAATCCACAATCCAAGAATCGACGTTAGTAAAAAAGGAATACAAACAAAGAAAAAGGTTTGTAGCATCGCCAGCTGACTCGTCTTGACGACTGTAAATACGAGTAGTGTTATGGCGAAAATATTGAGTATATTCATTAAGCCAATGCGAGCAAGCATAACTGTCTTGTACGAATATTTTGTTGTAAGCTCCAATTCGAAGACACGATGCGCATAACTTCGAATAAGCTCACTAAAGCTCACTAAGTAAATGAATGGACTAACCGCCGATGTCAAGGCAATGATTGTACGGGTATTTGGCGCGTTCATGATGAGCAAAGCAGCGAGTATGACGATGAGAAATTGTAAAGTCCATGTCCGCGGTCGAATAAACCGTAACTGCTGGAAGTAAAAGCTAAAGAGGCTCATACTTTCAGGCGGCGCTTGCTGAATCAGTTGTTTAGACTGTTGAATCACTGCTCGTTTTTTCTCTAAGTCTGGTGAGGGTAAGTCCTCATAGAGACCTTTTATTGACCTCTTTAATTCTTCAGACATTAATTCACGCCCCTCTCAATATAATTTTTGAGCTTTTCTAACCCTTTATTGAGTTGATAACGAACAGCAAAGCGATTTTTTTGCGTTATTTTTGCAATTTCTTGCATCGGCAAGTCATGCATGTATCGTAGTAAAACCACTTCCCTCTCCATTTCAGATAAATATTGTAAAGCAATTTGTAAATCCATACTTGTCACATTTTTTTCAATTTCATCAATCGAAATGTTATATTGTTCAATATCTTCAACGTATTCCGGTTTGTTTCTCTTTGCCCAGTTAATGCATAAATGTTTAGCGATTCGAAATAAATACGCTCTCGGTTTTCCTTTGTCCTCATAACGATGAATCGCTTTAAAAAAATGGAGAAATACCTCCTGTGTTAGATCTTCCGCTTCTTCCTTTTGCCTTACACGAAAAAAACAGTATTTAAATATCGCTTCATAATGCTCTTCAATAATTTGTTCCACTACAGCATCATCGTTTTTCTTTAAGGCGGCAATAGGGTAGTCTTTCAAGTTATCAACCCCTTCAAGATGTTTAACAAACGAGTAAACGAAAATGTGCAAAACTAATTATTATTTTCCTTATTTTTTTGTTTTCAAACTATTTTCGGAGGGTGGAAGTATTTGAAGAATACCAACAATCTGTCAGTACACTTGTTTTTCAGAATTTTAGGTGTAGTTTTTATATGTAATATTGAGAATTTCTATAAATTGGTGGATTAAAATCTCACTAAACAAATAAGATATTGTGAAAGAATGTACTTAAACAAACTGGGGCGTTGTTCCAAGAAGGATTAATGCCTTTTTATGTTGAAATTCTTATTGAAGTAAAGGGGCAGGTTTGTTGAAGTGGTTTGTTGAATTTATAAGGTATCGAATAAAAAGGTGAATTTAAAAAGGAGGTAAAATAATTTGGATTTCGGTGAAGGTTTTGAAATAAAAATTGCCACAAATCACGACAGCGGTGTAATTATTAAACTGTTAAAGCAGATAGCTCAATGGA
>JBJEFO010000337.1:5858-9187 GCA_051874135.1 Lysinibacillus sp. | reverse complement strand
ATAGATGGCTACAAATACCCGTTCATTGAACTTTTGGGCAGGGATATTTTTTGGGTTAGGGGCAATTGCATTTATTGATGAGACGGTTTTCCATCAGCTACTGCATTGGCATCATTTTTACGATAAGTCAACATTAGCAGTTGGACTCATTTCGGACGGGCTATTCCATGCGTTTAGTTGGTTTGCGACCGTAGCTAGTCTTTTTATGGTGGCACATTTACGAAAATTACGTGCGTGGGATAAACGGCGTTGGATAGGAGCAGCCGTTTTTGGGGCAGGTGTGTTCCAGTTATATGATGGAATTATTCAACATAAAGTGTTTCGACTCCACCAAATCCGATACGATGTCGAGATTTTTTATTACGATCTTGTGTGGAATGTGCTAGCAATCTTTATGATTTTAATTGGTTGGGGATTAATGAAGCCAAAACAAAAACAAGTGAGGGCAACTTAATGGAAGGTGAAAGAAATTAGATGTGGACAATCTATATATTTTTACTAATTAGTGCACTTTATATAATCCCCCTCCTTGTAAATAAAAAATGGTCAAGGACGTTGCTCGTGTATTGGTTAATTGGCGCTGCATGTATAGCATTTTCGATAACTGGCTCGCTCGCACGTGATGCACATCATAATTTTACAGCACATATGATGATGCACTTGTTACTCGGGATGATTGCACCGTTGTTTTTCGTATTAGCTCAACCTGTTACGTTATTAGTAAGAACGTTGCCGACTACAGTTGCCCGTCGATTGATGCGCTTCTTTAAAATGCCTTATATCCGTTTAATAGGACATCCAATTACAGCTGCTTTGTTAAATATCGGTGGACTTTGGCTATTATATACGACGGATTTATACGGAATGATGCATACATCTGTTTTTGTACATTATGCTATTCATTTACACATATTTTTAGCAGGTTATGTGTTTACTCATGTTATTTTGGCAATCGATTTTTACCCACATCGAGCTTCGTGGCGGCTACGTGCCGTTGTGCTAATATTAGCGATTGCCGGACATAATATTTTAGCAAAATGGATTTATGCTAACCCACTACAGATGGTTAGCCAACAACAGGCAGAAACAGGCGCAATGTGGATGTACTACGGCGGGGGAATAATCGAACTGGCGATGATTATACTGCTTTGCTATGAGCAATATCAAAGTGCACAAAAAAGAATTAAAAGAAATGTGGAAGTTACGGTGTAGATACTTATTTGAGCAATTGAAAAGACGCCGAAGTTTGAAAACGTTGGCGTCTTCTTAAAATGGATTAAGCTAATTTAAATTGACTTACTTGCGAATTTAGTAGTTCTGCACGTTCCGCAAGATTTGTCGAGCTTCGTGTGATTTCTTCCATCGATTGGGCAGCTTGTTCTACAGCGGCGAACGTTTCTTCAACGCCGGCTGCGGATTGCTGTGAAACAGAAGCAATTTCATCGATAGCGATATTGATTTCACCAGAGTTTTGAACGATTTTAGTGAGCTTTCTCGACATTTCATTAACATCTGCTACCATCATTTGTAGCGCTTTTGAAATGTCGACAAATGTTTTATTTGTATCCGTAATTTGTTCTGTTCCTTTTTCCACCTCTTGATAGCCGTGTTCTAGAGAAGTTGTTACGACAACAGCCTCTTTTTGAATTTGTTCAACAATCGAAGAAATATCGATGACGGAAAGTGATACTTGCTCCGCTAGTTTTCGTACTTCATCGGCAACAACAGCAAAGCCTTTCCCATGTTCGCCTGCACGTGCTGCTTCAATAGCGGCGTTTAGTGCGAGTAAGTTTGTTTGATCGGCAATATCGTGAATGACTTTAACAAGTGTTGAGATTTGTTGTGTATTTTGGCTTAAGCCTTCCACCTTTTCCACTGCTGCTTTTACAATTTGGTCGATTGCCGTCATTTGTGACGTAGATTGTTCCATTAAATCGCGACCATTTTCCGTCAGTGATAAAACAGTTGTCGAGTGATTTTTCATATCATCACTTGCTTCGTGAATGTCTGTAATTTGCACACGGAAATCGCTCATGGTAGATGCAATTTTACTAGCATTCGTTGCTTGCACTTCTGTACCGTGTGCAATTTCACCCATTGCAGTTGAAACGTGATCTGTTCCTTCTGTTACTTCATGAGCGGATTGTGTTAATTGTTCACTATTGGCAGCAACATCGCTAGCAACTAGTTGAATTTCTCGCATCATGACATTTAGTCTATCGGTCATTAAATTCGTTTGAGTCGTTAATTGTCCAATCTCGTCTTTTGTAGTGACTGGGAGAGGAGGTTGGCTAATATCTCCTTCAATAATATGATCCATATAAGTTTTTAGCGCTTTCACAGGACGTGAAATACGGTTTGATAAAAATACTGCAATGGCAATAGCTAAAATGACAAGAATGACACCAATGTTTATACTAATCCAAAAGTTTCTATTTCCTGTTTTTACGAGATGTTCACCGCTAGTAGTGATTTGATCACGCATGTTGTGAGCCATTGCTTCGTAACCCTTAATAATTTCATTACCACTTTCTTCGAGTACGAGAAGATTAGCATATGCTTTCTCTAAACTCTCAGTATCATATACTTGAAATACATCTTTATCAATGAGATTACGCCATTCAACAGCTTGGTCATAGTATGGTTTAAACTTATCTGCTTCAGAAGTAGATAAAATAACATCTGCATTTTCAGAAGCGATGTCTACATAGGAATTAAATTTCTCTTTATATTTTGAATCACCTGTCAATAAATAACCTTGTGCAGCAGCTAATCGTGCATGGATTGTCGTAGTTAGTTCGTAATCAGCAATTAAAATTGGAAGTTCCTGTTCAATGATGCCTTCAATTTCAGTTGTTTCATTTGCATTTGAGATTGCCACATAAGTCATATAAATAATCATTACCGCAATAAGGATACTAAAACCTGCTAAAATTCGAGTGCGAATAGAGTTAAACATATACTTTCATCCTTTCTAAAATGAAATGGTAAATATGTATATAGGTATAATAGGTATCTCTTACTATGTGTTATTGGGTAATTTATTTACCTTTATTTTACAATGATGTTACTTATAAATATATAAATTATTTATAAAATAATAATATTGTCTCACAAAAAATGTTATTTAGTAAAATGTGGTAAACCTTTTGATTTATATATAACGGGCTATTTTAATTACATTTACATAGAGGTGTTTAATAAAGTGACAAATGTATGTCAAAGGAATTTTGTCATCAGCTCGGAAGATTTATCAAAAAATATTACGCGATGTTAGCTAGTTAATACGCTTGTTTTATTTACTATAATGAACAAAGGTTAAAATTAGG
>JBJEFO010000337.1:0-5758 GCA_051874135.1 Lysinibacillus sp. | reverse complement strand
CCTTTTTCCATATAAAATTGTTGAACTAGGCATGTATGTACTATGTGAGGCATATCGTAGTCGAAGAGGGGGAAGGATATGCAAATTCATGTTGTGCAGTCTGGTCAGTCGCTATATGGGATAGCACAGGCATATCGTACGACGACGCAAGCAATTACACAAGCAAATGAACTGCAAAATCCAGATCGACTTGTCGTAGGACAGGCGCTTGTAATCCCGATATATGGTAGCTTTTATTGGGTTCAGCCAGGGGATAGTCTTTATAGTATTGCGCAATCTTACGGTTTGGACGCAAATACATTAGCCCAATTAAATGGTTTAAATGTGAATGCACCTTTGGCTATTGGCCTACAGCTGTATATTCCACCACGTAAAAAGACAACAGCAGAAACAATCGCTTTTTTAGAGGCAAGAGGAACAGAGATAAAGAGTGCGTTATTAGAACAAGCAAATGCTGTTGGTAGAGAATTAACGTATTTGAATTTGTTCAGTTTGCAGGCGAAGAGGGATGGAAGTTTAACGCTACCGCCTAGCAATGGGCTCGCAAGTATTCCAGAGAATACAGATGCGGCCCTTATGCTAGCAGTGACAAATTTAGAGGAAGGTCAGTTTAGCGGAGAATTGGCTCGAGATATACTACAAAGTACAGCTGTGCAAGAGCTATTATTAGAAAATATTATTGCTTATGCAGAGGAATTGGGCGGAGTGCGTGCGGTTATGTTTGACTTTGAGCATATGCCAGGGGCTCAACGGAATGCGTATAAGCAATTTTTACAACGGGCAGTAGAGGAACTTCATGAAGTAAATATTAATGTTTGCGTAGCACTGGCACCGAAAACGCGTGCCGATCAGCCAGGGGAATGGTATGTTGCCCATGATTACGGTGGAATTGGGCAAATAGTAGATTTTGTCATGCTTATGACATATGAATGGGGGTACTCAGCTGGTCCACCGATGCCAGTCTCACCGATTAATGAGGTAGAAAAAGTGCTAAATTATGCACTTACCGAAATGCCAGCAAATAAAATTATCATGGGGCAAAATTTATATGGCTACGATTGGACACTGCCGTTTGTTAAAGGTGGACAATATGCACGTGCTATTAGTCCACAAGCTGCAATTCAATTAGCACTTCGCTATAACGTGAATATTCAATATGATACAAAAGCGCAAGCACCTTTCTTTGAATATGTGGATGATGAGGGGAAAGAACATATCGTATGGTTTGAAGATGCGAGATCGATACAGGCAAAGTTTCAACTTGTTCAACGACTTGGACTTCGCGGTGTAGGCTTTTGGAAGCTTGGTTTACCGTTCCCGCAAAATTGGTTATTAATTGAAGAATATTTCAATGTTACAAAATTAGGAAGCAGCTAAGTGAGCTGCTTTCATTTTTTTGTAATAAAAAAAGGAATTTTGTAATCTCCTGTATAATTTAGTAAATTAGTAATTTAAAAGGAGGAATTATGTTGCGAATACTAAAGTTTTTAGCAGTATTGTTAATAGCGTTTCAATTAGTCGTAAATCCTGCAGCCGCAATGACGGGCAACAAAGGAGAACCAGCCCATTATTTAGCATTAGGAGATTCACTTGCTGCTGGAATCACTGAAACGAACGAATTAGGAAAAGGATATGCGGATTTTCTTGCGCAACAATTAGAGGAAGCAGATTTATTAGCATCGTATAATAAGGGGTTTGCATATCCAAAATATACGACAGAGGACATTTTAAACGAGCTGAAGTTGGATGTGAAAAAACCTTCCACTGAAACAGGGCAGGAAGTTTCATTGCTAGATGAAGTGAAAAAAGCAGATGTCATTACGATTAGTGCTGGTGCAAATGATGTGTTAAAGCTTCTAAATCGTGACGAAGAGGGCGGTATGCAATTTGATGTACAACAAATTGCACAAGCAATTGGGCAAGTTACTACTAATTATGATGCAATTTTAAAGCGTATTGCACAGCTTAATCCGACAGCGGATGTATTTATGATGGGGTATTATAATCCATACCCATATGTAAAGGAATATACGGAACAGTTTAATTTACTTGTGTCAATGATGGACCGTGCAATGATGCAAGTAGCTGAAGAGAATGCCGCGTATTTTGTAGAGGTAGCGGATGTTGTAGCATCGAATACAGAATTGTATTTGCCAAATCCACAAAATATTCATTTAAGCGAAGCAGGGTATGAAGTAGTAGCGCAAGCATTTGCAGAACCGGTGTTGGAATACGTAATGTTAATGCCACTACCTGTAGTATTGAAGGATTTTAGTGATGTACCTTCAACTCATTGGGCATATGACTATACGGTTAAGGTTGCGAAATATGGCTTAATGAAAGGCTATGATGACGATACATTTAAGCCGAATAATACGTTAACACGTGTACAAACGACATCGATTTTATCGCGCGGGTTGCAGCTTCAATCAACAGCGAATGTACCGTTTACAGATATAGCAGCATATGATGTTGAGACCCAGCGTGAGGTTGCTGCTGCATATGAGGCAGGGATTGTTAAAGGTACAGGTACATTATTTAATCCAAGTGGAAATGTAACACGTGCTCAAGTAGCTGTCATGATGCACAGAGCGTATGAGCATCTTACAGGGGAAACATACGAGCCACAAAAAATAGCGCCATTTACGGATATTAGTACGTATGACGATGAAACGCAGCAAGCTATTACATTCCTATACGATAATGAAATTGCTACGGGTGTGAGTGCAGAAAAGTTTAATCCGACAGGCTATTTAACACGTGCTCAAGCTGCTAAAATGATTGTTAACTTTTATGAATCAGTTGTTTTAACGAATTAAAATAAGCGACGGGGAGATGGGGAATCTGCCTCGTCGCTTATTTTTGCGGAAAAATCCACATAAGAGAGATCTACAGCTCGTTCTAATTTTGAACGGGCTATGTCTTTCTTAATATATATAGCAGAAGGGGTATTCTGCTGGGGATAATAAAATTATCGACTTATTCTTTCCATTTTAAACCTTCGAAGAAACGATAAACTTCTTCAAATACTAAATCACGCTCTTGACCTAAAGTTAAAATATGGCCAGAATTGATAAATGTTTTCACGGATTTAATACGTGATTTAACGGAACTATAAATCAAATCAGCGCTTTCACAATAATAGTCATCATCTTGCAAACCACGCAAAATGTGGACCGGTGTTTGGATATCATTTAACTTGTTACTAGTATCATTAATCATCCCTTGTAAATAGTCAAGTGATGGCATTCGAACAAGATCTGCAACACGTTCCCGTTGATCTACATCTGGATCATAAGTCCCGGATAGTTTTTTATAGTTAATTGCATAGTCCACAATACGGCTTTGCAAGCTTTCAGGGCTTTTCGCAATAGCAGGAGCAGACATTGTAACAATCGCTTTTGTTGGACGCTCAACACCTAATTTTAAGGAAAAAATTCCACCAAGTGATACACCAGCAGCTGCAATTTCTTCGTAGCCTAGATTACGCAATGTATCGTAACCTTCAATAACGCTATTCCACCATTCGATTGGGTTTGTTTCGATTAACGTATTTGGATCGCCCCCATGCCCTTTATAAAGTGGTGCATGAACAGTATAGTTGCGATCTGCTAAATATCGACCTAAACGCTTTACATCATTTGTGTTTCCAGTAAAACCATGCAGTAAAAGTACGGCACGTTTACCAGCTTCAAATGTAAATGGTTTCGGCGGGATGATTTTCATTGTAAAACAGACTCCTTTTTGAATATGTAATAATTTATGGTCATTTGATGTTAAGAAATGTGACAATTAATTTAAAAATACAAATAAACTATTGTAATTTGAAACAATTTTTGATATTGAATCGTTTCATTATTGCTATTATAGTAGTATAAATACATAAGTACAATTTATTATTTCTATCGTTTCGATATCTTTTAGTTATAGATAAAAGGAGAAATTTTAATATGGAAATTCAACAATTACAATATTTCAAAACAGTTGCTGAGCTGCAGCATATGACGCGTGCAGCAGAAAAACTAAGTATTTCTCAACCGGCACTGAGTAAATCTATTTCCAATATTGAACAAGAACTTGGCATCCCTCTTTTTGATCGACAAGGGCGGTCTATTTTTTTGAATCGTTACGGGCAACTGTTTTTGGAAAGTGTTGAAGTCATCTTGACTGAATATGAAAAAGTGATAAAAAAATTTGAAGATATTACGAGGCCTGGACATGGAGAAGTGTCCTTTGGTTTTATTCATACACTTGGGATGGAAGTTGTACCGGAGTTAATGGCGGTTGTTCAAAAAAAATATCCGAATATGGAGTTTTCATTGACGCAAGCAACGTCGTTAAACTTATTAAAACGTTTGGAAGAAGGAGCAATTGATTTATGCCTATCTCAAGAGGTTGAATCGAAAATTATTGATATTGAATGGATAGAGCTATGGAGTGAAGAATTATATGTAATAGTACCTGCCAATCATCCTTTAGCAAGTAAAGAAACAATTGCTTTGCATGAAATTAAAGATGAGCCGTTTATTTCAATTAAAAAAGGTAACTCACTTCGACATTTTATCGATAAAAGATTAAAGGAAGCTGGTATTACGGCGAAAACAACTTTTGCCGGAGAAGAAATGCACACAGTGGCAGGGTTCGTTGGAGCAGGATTAGGTGTGTCCATCATCCCAAATATTAAAGGGTTAGAAAATTTTAATATAAAAAAAATCTCTGTGAGTTCCCCCCGTTGTGTTCGTAATATTGGTGTTGCATGGGCAAAAAATCGATTTTTATCGCCTGCAGCGAATGAATTTAAAGAATTTTTAATTGACTATTTTAGAGGAGAATCATAATGGATGATCAATTAATATTTGAATTAGAGGGTAAAGAAATACAGGAAACGTTTTTAAAAGCATTAAAAAATGATGCGCAATCAATATATGTAATCGCTATGTTATTAAAAGAAAAACAACGTCCGGCTGATGCGATTACTTGGTTAAAAAAAGCGGCAGATCAGCAGTATGCACCGGCGCAATATGAGCTAGCTAATTGCTATTATGCCGGAGATGATATAGCGATAGACGAGAAGAAAGCATTTGAATTGTATGAGGCGGCAGCAAAAAATGGGCATGCAGATGCGGCAAACAATTTAGCTGATATGTATTTAAATGGTGAATCAGTAGAGATAGATGAAGAAAAGGCGCTCGAATGGTTTACTTATGCGGCTACAAAAGGTGTAGTTGAGGCGATGTTTACGTTAGGAATTATGTACGAGCAAGGTCTTGGAACGGTAGTAGATGAAGCGCGTGCATACGATTATTACGAGCAATCGGCTAATGGAGGCTATGATGATGCACAGTACCGACTCGGATGCATTTATTTAGAGGGGCTTCTTGGGAAAGATGTAGATGGACAAAAAGCGTTGCACTGGTTTAAGACAGCAGCTGAACAATTTCATATTGATGCGATTTATAACTTAGGCTATTTATATGAAAAAGGGATTGCGGTTGTACAGGATGGAAACAAGGCAATTGCTTATTATAAGCAAGCAGCGTTGCTCGGCGACTACCAGGCAAAAGTAAACTTAGCACACGTGTACGAAACGGGTGAATGTGTACCGAGAAATGAAGAAGAAGCTAATAAGTGGCATGCTGCTGCACAGGCACAATTACAAGAGTCCAACGAAGAATGGTAGGCAGTTGGTAAAATAAAGGTTTTAGCGAGTGCGTAATCATCTAGACATTCGCGCCTAGCATGCCGCATGAACGTGAAG
>JBJEFO010000336.1:0-2122 GCA_051874135.1 Lysinibacillus sp. | reverse complement strand
AAAGCTTGTTGTCTATGCAAGCTCATCGCGTACATGGCTGCTTGCATGAGGATGCTTGCTTTTGTCATATTCATCATTTCTTTTGCAATATCTGCATCGCGGATTCGAGATTCCGCTGCTGTTAAATTTTCTGCGGTATTTTCAGTTACGTTATAAGCGTGCTCTAAGCGATTGGCATAAGCACCTAGCCGAGCGCGTTCATGTGACACGCTTTTTAATGAGTCGTCTAATGAAGAGATAGCTGAATCTGCATTGTCCCTCGTTTTAATATTTAAACCGTCAAGACCGATGTCTGTGCTACTCATACCGTTAATGTGAATATCAATCGTTTGGCCGCTATTTGCACCGACTTGGATTTTAAGAGGGTTATTTTTATAATCTCCATTTAATAGTGTTCTTGTGTTAAATTCGGTATCAGTAGATACGCGTGTAATTTCTTTCTTTAGCTCTTGGAATTCAATATCAAGTAGCTCACGATCAGAGTCGGTTAAGGTGTCGTTCGCCGCCTGTATGGATAGCTCACGCATACGCTGAATCATCGCATGGGTTTCGTTTAATGCACCTTCAGCCGTTTGTACGAGCGATATGCCGTCTTGAATATTTTTGCCTGCCATATTCAAGCCTCGAATTTGAGCCCGCATCTTTTCGGATATAGCTAACCCTGCAGCATCATCTGCAGCACTGTTAATCCGGTACCCAGAGGAAATCCGTAAAAGTGCTTTATTCATCGCATTCATATTCCGTTGATAATGACCGTACATCGCAAGCCCCATTGCTGACCATTCACCGATACGCATCATAGCCACCTCCCATTTATTTCTTATATCGGAATTTTCTCTTTTCTTTCAAGGCTTTGTTAGATGAAAAGCGCGTTTTAAAGAGATATATCCATCGTTATTGAAAAATAATTATGCTACTGACTCATATTGCGTCAGTAATCGAGTATATTGCAAAAAAAACATTTTTTAGCTCTTAATTGACTGTAGAAATGAAAGCGTATTCATTTTAGTGTAATGAAATGAGGTGATAGGTGTTTATTCAAACAATATGAAGTGTTTTGTATAAACAGATTATTGAAAAGGGGGGAGAAACGATGAAATACGTAATAGGTTTTCTCTTTATGGCACTCGTTTTAGGGGGTGCACCGTTTTTAAGTAATCAAGAAGTACCGTCCGTTGTGTTTTTATTTATTGGTCTCATTCTTGTCATGACAATCGCAATACTTGTTTTTATTCATACTAAATTTGCCGATGAGCATAGAACATTGCTGACGATCGGTGTATGTTTCTTTATTACTGTTGTATTCGCTCCGTGTTTAGCGGTATTTAACTTGTACAGTGAATCGATCACAGATTGGATGTTCATACGCTATTTAGCGGTATTTATCCTCGCGCCAATTATTTGGGGGAGCAGTGTGATTTTAAGCTATCGTTATTACTTTATAGCGAAAAATTAAGTTTCATAAAATCAACTCGTGCAATTTGTGCGAGTTGTATTTTTATTGTAAAAAAACAAGATATAATACATAGATAGGAGGTGTGATATGTTTGGGACGATTGTGAATGTTAGTACGATTATTATCGGTACGATTGTTGGTACGTTATTAAAAAAGGGGATTAAAGAAGAGTATCAAACGGCATTATTTAATGCGATGGGTTTTGCGGCTGTTGCGTTAGGTGCTCATGCTGTTGTGAGTAATATGCCAAATAGTACATTTCCGGTACTGTTTATTATTAGTTTAGCTGTTGGCAGCTTAATCGGGACGATGCTCGATTTAGAAGGGCGTTTTAATCAGCTTGTCGGGCGCTTTGGCAATTCTGAGCTGAGTAAAGGTTTATCAACGGCCATTTTATTATTTTGTGTCGGGACTTTATCAATTTTAGGGCCGATTGAAAGTGCGTTATATGATAATCATACATATTTATTGACGAATGCTACGCTTGATTTAGTCACTTCGATGGCACTAGCTGCTACTTACGGTATCGGCATAATGTTTTCTGCTGTTGTTCTTTTTTTATGGCAAGGTGGTATTTATGTAAGTGCCCAGTATATTGAACCGTTTTTAACGGCAGAGCTGATGACGGAAGTATCAATCGTTGGTGGCATTTTAATTTTTGCATCC
>JBJEFO010000335.1:0-9234 GCA_051874135.1 Lysinibacillus sp. | reverse complement strand
TTTTGACGAGCTGCACGTAGCTTCCCACCTGAAATGGCTGAAATCTCCTCGCTATTTACAACAACAGAACCTGTCGTTGGCTTCTCTAAGCCGTTCAATAAGCGAATCATCGTACTTTTACCAGCGCCACTATAACCGATAATGCCGTATATTTCACCTTTTTGAATCGATAAGTTTACATTGTCAACAGCTTTTAGTTCGCCGTTTTTCGTCTTGTAAATTTTCGTAATATTACTTAATTCAATCATTATTAGACTCCTTTTATATTTGAAAACGCAACTTTTAATGTAGATTTCCTTTAAAACGTCTATTTTCTAATCCACCGAAAAAACCTTTCTACTCAGACAAGTAGAAAGGTTTTCGCACATTGTATACGTAACCGTTCTCTCATCTTCCAAAGCAATCGCTTTGTGTGACTTGGCACCTTTTCACAATTGTGATGGTTGCCGGGCTTCATAGGGCAATTCCCCTCCACCTCTCTATATAAGAGTAACGTTATAAAATTAATTTTTATGAAAGTAAATGTACCACGTCCGCAATTTTCCGTCAATTACTTTTTTAACATTTCATACAGATTTAGTACAGATTGAAATGCATACAATTTTTGGACAATATTGCCTTCCCGTGCTACTAGCAAACATGGCACACTTTCTATTTCATATTCATAAGCTAACTCTTCCATATAGTTCAAATTAGCCTTCCCAAGTGGCAATTGTGGTAGTAGCTCCTCTACTACTGTTAACATTTTCGTTGCAACTGCACACGTACCGCACATTGGTGTATATAAATAAAACGCAGCAAGCTTTTCTTGCTTCAGCACTTCCTGCCATTGTTCCTTCGTCCATTCCTTCATCTTCTCATCCTATTTCACTTGAAATTTAGCCGTCTGTAATATATCCCGTATAACATAGCTTGGTGCCTCTGCTACGCCATTAAACGGAACAGGTAGTTCGAGTTGGACCGCCTCACTATACGTGCGACGCATCATTTTTCGTAAATAATCCCCTGATTTATCTCGGTCAAAAAATGTATAAAATTCGATTCCTTCATATGGCTCAAGCAACTCAAGTAATGCTTCTTCATCTATCGTTCCATTCGTACATAAAATCAGTACTTGTTCAGCTAGAAGAGATGTAAGTTTTAATTTATCAGAGCGACCTTCTACGATTATACACTTTTCAATCATACACTTCTCCTCCACTTCGAAAAAAGCGCCAAAATCTACTGCTAGATTAAGGCGCTCCATGTATTATTCTGAAATTAACTCTTCATATGCTTCAGCAGTTAATAATGCTTCTACTTCAGTTTCATTTGAAAGTTCAACAACGATCATCCAAGCATTTTCGTATGGAGATTCATTAACAAATTCTGGGCTATCTGCTAACGCTTCATTTACTTCTACTACTGTACCAGATACTGGTGAATATAATTCAGAAACTGTTTTTACTGATTCAACACTACCGAATGGCTCGTTAAACGTTACTGTATCGCCTACTTCTGGAAGCTCAACGAAAACGATATCCCCTAGTTCATGTTGTGCAAAATCAGTAATACCTACACGTACTTTATTACCTTCAACTTTTACCCATTCATGCTCTTGTGTATAGCGTAAATCTTTAGGAATACTCATGAAAAATCCCTCCAACTAAATGTATCAATCTTTTTCAGTTTGACATATTTCTCCACCAAAAACAAGTTAACCTTCTGTTTATTTCCAAGTTTCTAAGAAATCAGATTCTTTGAAACCTAGTGTAATTTTCTCTCCGTCTGTTACGATTGGACGTTTAATTAACATGCCATCAGATGCAAGCAATGCTAATTGCTCTTCCTCAGACATATTTGCTAATTTATCCTTAAGACCAAGCTCTTTATACTTATTTCCTGACGTATTGAAAAATTTCTTTAATGGTAAACCGCTTTTCTTATATAAGCTTGTTAATTGTTCTTGTGTTGGTGTTTGTTCAACAATGTGTATAGATTCATAGGCAATATTGTTTTCTTCTAACCATTTTTGTGCTTTTTTACATGTCGTACATTTCGGATATTGGATAAATTTTAATGGCATGTATATAGCTCCTTTAATTGTTCTTTTCTCCTCTATTGTAGCTGATTTCCTATTTAAATGCCAAAAAAATTACTAAAATCCCTGTCTAAATGCAATAAGCAAAGCTTCAATATTAGCATATTCATACAGATACAAAATGAGCTTAGCTGATTCATACTTTCGTCCACACATAGCAAATCCGGATGCGATTGCACATCCGGATTCCGCATTTTTACATTAAACTACAAATTTCTCAGCTTCGATTAGTTTTGCTGCTGCTTCGCGTTTCTTCGGAATTAAGTTGTAAGGGTTGTTACGCGTTAATTTACGAAGAGCTGATAACATCATACGACCAGCATCGCCTTCTACTGAAGCAAGTAGCGTGTCTTTTGCTTCTTTTTCGATTTCAGCAAACGCTTCTTGACAGAAAATTTCTGTGTAAAGAATTTTTTGCTTCGCTTTTTCTGCACCTTCACGCTCGATTGCTTTTTGCGTACGGATCACTGCAGATTCCATTGCGTATAATTGGTTGGCAATGTTTGCGATGTTGACAAGCACCTCTTGTTCAGCATCTAACTTTGCACCGAAGCGTTGTGCTGCTGCACCTGCTGCAAGTACAGCAATTTTCTTCGCATTTTTCACAAGATATTTTTCTTGTGCTAACGGTGCATCTTCAAGCTCTTCTGGCATCATCATTAGTAGCTCGTTTTGTAAGTTTTGAGCTACTTGTAATAATGGTAACTCACCTTTCAACGCTTTCTTCATGAATGTACCAGGTACGATCATACGGTTAATTTCGTTTGTACCTTCGAAAATACGGTTAATACGAGAGTCACGGTAAATACGCTCTACCTCGTACTCTGCCATGAAGCCGTAACCACCGTGTAATTGTACCGCTTCATCAGCAATATAATCTAATGTTTCAGAACCGAATACTTTCGCGATTGAACACTCGATTGCATATTCAGCAACAGCTGCTGCAATTGCTGCACCGTTCTTTTGCTCTTCAGCAGATAATTGACTTAACGTATCTTCGAAGTAGCCTACAGTACGGTAGTTTAAAGATTCAGATGCATATAAATGAGCCGCCATTGTTGCAAGCTTTTCTTTCGTTAAATTGAAGCCAGATAGTGGTGTGTTAAATTGTTTACGTTGGTTTGTATATTGAATAGCTAATTCTAATGCACGTTTAGAACCACCAACTGTACCTACACCTAGTTTGTAACGACCGATGTTTAGGATGTTAAATGCAATTACGTGACCGCGCCCTACTTCACCAAGTAAGTTTTCAACTGGCACTTGTGCATCTTCTAAAATTAATGTACGTGTAGAAGATGATTTAATCCCCATTTTCTTCTCTTCCGGACCTACTGATACACCAGGGAATGCTTTTTCTACGATAAATGCAGTGAATTTATCGCCATCGATTTTTGCATATACAACAAATACATCTGCAAAACCAGCGTTTGTAATCCATTGTTTTTCACCGTTTAACACGTAGTGCGTACCTGCTTCGTTTAACTTTGCAGTTGTTTTTGCACCTAATGCGTCAGAACCGCTTCCTGGCTCTGTTAAAGCATAAGCAGCAATTAACTCACCTGAAGCCAATTTTGGAAGGTATTTTGACTTTTGCTCTTCGTTACCGAATAATACGATTGGTAACGAACCAATTCCTACGTGTGCACCATGTGTAATAGAGAAGCCACCAGCTACAGACATTTTTTCTGCGATTAACGCTGAAGAAATTTTGTCTAAACCTAAACCTTCGTACTCTTCTGGTACATCAGCTGCTAGTAGTCCTAGCTCACCTGCCGTTTTTAATAAACGTACTGAATGCTCAAATTCATGGTGCTCTAAGTTTTCAATAACTGGTAGCACTTCATTTTCTACATAATCTGAAGTTGTTTGGGCAATCATTTTTTGCTCATCTGTGAAATCCTCTGGTGTAATTACACGATTAATATCTACGTCCTCGATTAAGAAGCCGCCACCTTTAATGATATTTGTTGTTTGTTCCATAATAAAATCCTCCCCTAAATGTTTTAATACGTTATTTAAAATTCACTTTGTGACTGAATCATTATTCATATTTCATCTATAGAAAAGCCCGGAAAGCTCATCCGGAGGCAATGTAGAATGAACTTTCCAAAGCTATTTCTAACTAAAGTACTTCAAATACGCCAGCAGCACCCATACCGCCACCGATACACATTGTTACTACACCATATTTTTTACCTTGGCGTTTTAACTCGTGAATTAGCTTCAATGTAAGGATAGCTCCTGTTGCACCAAGTGGATGACCAAGTGCAATCGCACCACCATTTACGTTTACTTTATCGATATCGATACCAAGGTGACGAACTACTTGAATCGATTGAGAAGCAAACGCTTCATTGATTTCCCAAAGATCGATTTGATCTTGTGTTAAACCAGCAATTTCTAAAGCTTTTGGAATAGCGACAATTGGGCCAATTCCCATTACTTCAGGTGGAACACCGCCAACAGCAAATCCTAAAAATTTCGCCATTGGTTGCAAGCCTTGTTTCTCCGCCTCTTCACGGTCCATAACAAGCACAGCTGCTGCACCGTCAGAAGTTTGAGAAGCGTTGCCTGCTGTAACAGATCCTTTAATGTTGAATGCTGGGCGAAGTTTCGCTAAGCCTTCTACTGTTGTACCAGGACGTACTCCTTCATCTGTATCAAATGTAAATGTACGTGATGCAGGTTTATTATCTTTACCAACGTAGTGTTGTGTCACTTCGATTGGCACGATTTCATCTTTGAACTTACCTTCTTTAATTGCTTTTTCCGCTAGCTCATGTGAACGTACAGCAAAGGCGTCTTGCTCTTCACGGCTTACTTCGTAGCGACGAGCTACTTCTTCTGCTGTATGACCCATCCCCATATAATACTGAGGTGCTGTTTCCGCTAATGTTGGATTAAGGCGTACTGTATTGCCCGTCATCGGAATCATACTCATTGATTCAACGCCACCCGCGATAATCGCTTTTGCATGACCTAACATAATACGCTCTGCTGCGTTTGCAATCGATTGTAGACCTGATGAACAGAAGCGATTTACTGTAATCGCTGGCGTGCTATCTGGAAGTCCTGCTAACGCACCAATTAAACGCGCTACGTTCATTCCTTGTTCAGCTTCAGGCATTGCACAGCCCATAATTAAATCATCAATCGGACCTTCATAGCCTGCTCGCTTTAATGTTTCTTTTACAACAATGCTACCGAAATCATCCGGACGCATTTGTGCTAATGAACCTTTTTTTGCTTTACCAATAGGCGTTCGTGCACCTGCCACAATTACGGCTTCACGCATAATGATGTCTCCCCCTTGTTTAAGCTAGCAAACTAGCTTCATCATTTTCTATTAAACTCGTACGATTAGTTACGTAATGGTTTCCCCTTAACAAGCATATGTTGCATACGCTGCTGTGTTTTCGGATGTTGTACTAGCTCTAAGAACGCTTTCTTCTCTAAGCCTAAAATGTACTCTTCCTCTACTTCTGTTCCGTATGGTACTAAACCACCTGCAAGAACAAACGCTAGCTTCTTCGCGATTTCTAAGTCATATTCGCTAATGAATCCAGAATCGTACATCCCTTGTGCACCTAACAGAAGTGTCGCATAGCCTGGTGCTCCAACAACTTTTACTTTTTTCTTCACTGGTGCTTTGTAACCTGCATCATATAATGCAATAGCTGCTTGTTTAGCGTCATAAATTAAGTGATCCGGGTTCACAGATACACCATCTGCGAAGTCTAGGAAATTGTTTTCACGTGCTTCTTCCCCTGAAGTCGATACTTTCGCCATCGCAATCGTTTCAAATACTTTGTTCACAACTGCTTGTAAATCGATATCTACACCGTTTGGTAAGCCTTTTAAGAACTTTTCATAAAGACCTAAGTTCCCCGCACCGCCTGGTATTACCCCAACGCCTGCTTCTACTAAGCCGATATACGTTTCAGCAGATGCTTGAATATGTGCCGCTGGTAAACATACTTCTGCACCGCCACCTAGCGTCATTTGGAATGGGGCAGCGACAACTGGTTTTGCTGCATATTTAATACGACGCATCGCTTTTTGGAATGCATTAATAACAAAATCTAATTCAAAGATATTATCATCTTGCGCTTCCATTAAAATCATTCCTAAGTTTGCACCGACACAGAAGTTTTTACCTTGGTTACCGATGACAAGACCTTTATAAGCAGCATTATTTTCTAATTCATCAATTGCTGCATTTAACATTTGGATAATATCTAATCCGATTGCATTAGATTGCGAATGGAATTCTAGTAACAGTACACCATCTTGCAAATCTATTAAGCTAGCACCTGAATTAGATTTAATAACGCCATGCTTTTTCTTATAGCGTTTTAAGTCAATTGCTTTTTCATTTACTGGCACTTTTACGTACTCTGTACCATTGTAGTATGCTAGGTCTCCATCGATTTCTGAATAGAATGTGTCAAGTCCTTTGTCGAGTAAGCCTTGAACGAACGCTGGAATTTCACGTCCTTCTTCTTTCATTTTTGCAACCGATTGTTTTACACCGATTGCATCCCACATTTCGAATGGTCCTTGTGCCCAGCCGAAGCCCCATTTCATTGCATTATCGATTGCAATAATATCGTCTGCAATTTCACCTGTTAATTTTGCCGAGTAAATTAACGTTGGTGCAAAAATGTTCCATAGTAATTCACCAGTACGATCTTTTGCGTAAACTAATGTTTTCACTTTATTCGCTAAACCACGCGCTTGTTTCGCCATTTCAATTGAAGGCGTTTTTAACTTTTTCACTGGTTCATATTCAAACGTTTCTAAGTTTAACTCTGTAATTTCTTTTCCTTGTTTTAAGAAGAATCCTTGACCTGATTTCGCACCAAGCCAACCGTTTTCGATCATTTTCTTTAATGTTAGATCTTCCGCAAATACCTCTTGCTCTTCACCTGTTGTATTGTCGTATACGTTTTTTGCTACGTGGGCGAACGTATCAAGACCAACTACATCAAGCGTACGGAATGTCGCTGATGTTGGACGACCGATTAGCGGACCTGTTACTGAATCTACTTCACCTACTGAATAACCGCGTCCCTTCATTTCTCTCATTGTAATAATTAAGCCGTATGTACCAATACGGTTTGCAATGAAGTTTGGCGTATCTTTTGCGATTACGACCCCTTTACCTAGTACATCCTCACCAAATGCTTGCATAAATGATACAACTTCTGGTGCAGTTGTATTAGAAGGGATTACTTCTAATAGTTTTAAATAACGTGGCGGGTTGAAGAAGTGCGTTCCAAGGAAGTGCTTTTGGAAATCTTCTGAACGACCTTCAGCCATTGCATTGATGCTTACCCCTGACGTATTCGAGCTAACAATTGTCCCCGGCTTACGTACAGCATCAATTTTTTCCATTAGACCTTTTTTAATGTCTAGGTTTTCTACAATAACTTCGATAATCCAATCTACATCTTTTAGCTTGGCAAAATCATCTTCAAAGTTCCCCGGTGTTATAAGTGCTAAATTTTTCTTCGCTGCTAGTGGCGCTGGCTTTTGCTTTAACAATTTTTGCACTGCACCATTTACAAAGCGATTGCGCACTTGTGGACTTTCTAGTGTAAGCCCCTTTGCCTGTTCTTCCGCAGTTAGCTCTTTTGGTGTGATATCTAACAGTAATGTCGGAATACCGATGTTTGCTAAGTGTGCGGCAATACCTGAACCCATAACCCCTGAGCCTAGTACGGCTGCTTTTTGAATTTTGTAAGTCACGAGAATTTCCCCCTTCTCCACTCTTTTCCTCTGAATGAATAACCATTCATTTTTGCGGTAAAAAAAATACTTGAACCAGCATTTCTGTTCTTAGTGTAGATTATTTTGTCAATTTTAGCAACATTTTTTAGCATATTTTTCTATAATAATTTTGCGAAATATTTGTAAACGTTACTATATCAACAAATAAATGAATTATCATTCACTCTATTTTATTCATACATCTTTATTTGTTTTACTACTTAGTGCAAAAAACTTTTCGCTATCCACTAAAATGTGTAAACTAACAACTATAGGAGCGTGATAAATATGCAAGAAATTACAACATTAGAGCAATTTAACGAGATTATCGCTGGCGATCAGAAAGTAATCGTGAAATTTTTCGCTGGTTGGTGCCCAGATTGCACTCGTATGGATATGTTCATCGATCCAATCATCGAGGAATATAGCCAATACGCATGGTATTCTGCTAACCGCGATAACTTCCCAGAGTTAGCTGAAAAATATCAAGTAATGGGTATTCCTTCTTTATTAATATTCCAAAACGGTGAAAAATTAGCGCACTTACATAGTGCAAATGCCAAATCACCTGGTCAAGTAACAGAATTTTTAGAAGCACAAAACGCATAATACTGAGGGGGTGTCCGAAAAGTGGGCATCCCTTTAGCTTATCCGTAAAAAGCTTTTGCAGCTGTTTCTAAGCTTTTTATACTTCTAAATAGATTACTTTCCACATAAGTAGGGTAATAATAGATTTCAAACAATTATTGGGCGGTGACGTAAAATGAAAGTATTATTAAATGTCAATGGTATGTCTCAGTATGGGGCGGCTGTTCGCCCTGCATTTCGAAATTCGGCTTGTGGACCGACAACTGCATACGTTATTTTAAATTATTTGTGTAAGGATCATGTAACAGCAAAAAAAGATGTAAATGAACTATACGAGCTGTTAGGTGGAACAAAAATCGGTTTATTTAAATGGCGTTTTATAAAAAATTTACGCGCTCAACTTGGTCCTAACTTTCTAATTGAAGAGTGCGATTTATCTGAAGCCATTACCCAGCTGAAGCATGGTAATCCTGTCGCCATGAAATTCGATCAATATTTTACGTTCCAATGGTTTACGAAGAAAAAGCCTGCTTATAAGTATCATTGGGTGCCGTTAATTGGTTACGAAATTAAAAATGATGAGCTATATTTAATTATCCATGATAACGGTGGACATGGTCGCGAAAGTGAAATTCGTTCCATTCGTTATGATGATAACCGCCACGTCCTAAGTTTTGTAAAAATAGAGCCGAGAGATTAATTTCTCTCGGCTTTTAAATTTATATACATAAAAGGCATTTAAAAATTAGAGATATACGAAAAAGCTAATGATATACTATTCGCGCTACCGC
>JBJEFO010000334.1:0-2127 GCA_051874135.1 Lysinibacillus sp. | reverse complement strand
GAAGTAGTAGCGCAACAAGGGAGCGAAACGATTATCCAAACTAGATCCGGCGGCGTATTGAGTGAACTTGTACTAATAGAAGAGGATGGTCCGGCCGAAAAACCAGGACGTGGTAGTGTACACCACATAGCAATCCGTGTAGAAAATGTGGAACAGCTTCAAAAATACGATGAGCTATTAAAGGCACGCCGAATAGGTACTTCAAGCGTTGTTGATCGCCATTACTTTGAAAGTGTGTACTTCCGTGATGCAAATAACATTTTATTTGAACTGGCAACAGATGAACCAGGCTTTACGATTGCAGGCGATATCGAAACGTTAGGTGAAAAGCTGCATTTACCACCAAAATTTGAGCATCGAAGACAAGAGATAGAAGCAATGCTAGCACGATTAGATTAAAAGTAAACGGCATATACTCACGATATAGTTGAGTGTATGCCGTGTTTTTATTAGCTGACTGAAAGAGTAGTAAAAATATTCTTAAATACTTTACATACCTAACGGGGGTATGATAAATTGTTATTGGGATAGGAGGTTGCACTCATGGAAAATGAAGTAACAGATGTAGCTTACCAATTGGATGAAGAGTCTTGTTGCAGAAAAAGTCATCATCCTGAACAAGTTAAAAAGAATATGATCAGTCGTTTAAATCGAATTGAAGGTCAAATTCGTGGTATTAAAGGGATGATTGAGAAAGATGTGTATTGTGATGATGTCATTACACAACTGTCAGCTGCTCAATCTGCTTTAAATAGTGTTGCTAAAATCTTATTAGAAGGTCATATAAAGGGCTGTGTGATGGATCGCCTTTCAGAAGGGGATACAGAAGTAGTAGATGAACTACTTACGACCATTCAAAAGTTAATGAAAAAGTAATTTTTTTAACTGTTATATACCCCTGTGGTGTATAAAATTTGAATGAATATAATAAAAGGAGCTATAAAAATGGAAAATGTAGTGTTAAACGTAAAAGGTATGTCATGTGGTCATTGTGTAAAAGCTGTAGAAAGTAGCGTAGGAGAATTACAAGGAATCAATGAAGTAAAAGTGGATTTAGGAGCTGCACAAGTTACCGTTGCATTTGATGCATCACAAGTAACAGTTGACGCAATTAAAGAAGCAATTGAAGAACAAGGTTACGATGTAGAATAAAGTGAAACTTCAATCAGTGGGGGTTTTCTTCATCCCCACTGATTGTTAGTTGAACCAATCGGGCTTTTATGGGCAGTTGATCTCCTACCTATGCTTCTCGATTTTCTTAAGCCCTGAAGTGGGAGTCTTACTGCCCGTTAATGCGGGATAAACTGAGAGAGTGCTGCTTTAAGCACTTTCTTATTTTCACTAAAACATACCCCTGTATGGTATGTGGAGGAGGAAGCGATGGAGAAAGAAGCGAGTATTCAAATAACAGGCATGACATGTGCTGCGTGTGCAACGCGCATTGAAAAAGTGCTAGGTAAAATGGATGGTGTAGAGCAAGCGACCGTTAACTTAGCACTTGAAAAGTCATCGATTAAATATGACCCATCTAAGTTAAGTGAAGCGGATTTAGAGAAAAAAATTGAGGCGCTTGGCTATGGTGTCGTCAAGCAAAAAGTAGAACTCGATATTACCGGCATGACGTGTGCAGCGTGTGCAGCCCGCATTGAAAAGGTGCTAGGCAAAATGGACGGTATTTCTACAGCGAATGTCAATTTAGCGTTAGAAAAGGCGACGGTTGAGTTTAATCCAGCTGAGGTAACAATTATGGATGTGGTCGCAAAAGTAGAAAAGTTAGGCTTTGGTGCCCATCAACAAAAGGATGAGCACGAGCAAGTCGATCATCGTGAACAAGCGATTCAACAGCAAAAATGGAAGTTCATCATTTCAGCAATTTTATCACTCCCATTACTGTGGACGATGGTCGGGCATTTTTCATTTACATCCTTTTTATATGTACCTGACTTGTTAATGAATCCATGGGTGCAATTAGTTTTAGCAACACCAGTTCAATTTATTATTGGTCGACAATTTTATGTTGGTGCTTATAAAGCGCTTCGAAACGGTTCAGCAAACATGGATGTACTCGTTGTAATGGGGACTTCAGCCGCTTATTTTTATAGTGTGTATCAAATGATTGTGATGAGT
>JBJEFO010000333.1:0-9320 GCA_051874135.1 Lysinibacillus sp. | reverse complement strand
TACACTTGTGAAAACATATGGACAGAAACTAAGCTTCAAGAAAAATTCAAGAATTTTTAAAATTGGTGAGGGAACAAGGAGCTTTTATTTGTTGGAGGAAGGCTGGATAAAGCTTGCACAAGAGGGGGAGGATGGACAGGCAATTACATTAGCATTAAGAAAAAGCGGTGAGTTATTTGGACTTTTAGAAATACTAGCAAAGGAAAAACAACGTTTACGTTATGCCTACAGTTTAACTGATGTTACGGTATATGCATTACCAGTTGAGAAATTATATGAGCTTATTCAAGAGAATCCAAACATCATGAACGCCTTATGTACAATGATGGCGCAGCGCTTACTTGAAACACAGAACTTCATAAAAGTCATTACGAGCATGTCAGTTCCACACCGTCTTGCTTGGTTTTTACAATCATTTTCTAAGGATAAGAATGGGATTTTAACGACTGAGTTACCATTAACACATGAAGAAATTTCTTATATTTTAGGATGTAGCCGTCAAAAGGTTACGAGCTTTTTAAATCGTTGGCGTAAGCAAGGCTATATTACATATAAACGTGGGCTAATTGAAATTCTTGATAAAGAAGCGATTTTGTTAGAAGAATAACAGTATTTTTTGCAATGTTGTTTTATTCATTTCAGGAAGATGAAAATGATACAAGTATATACTTAATTTTTGAAGAAGGTTAGACTGGCTTTTATACCGCTACCATTAGGCAAATAACGAGATGTAACAGTTTCTCTCTCATAAGCTACATTAGAGGAGGGATGCTATGTCAAGATTTTACGGAAGAGGTCCGGGGCCATATCGAGGACCAGGACCATATGGCGGGCCGTTCGGAGGTGCATATGGAGGGTTTGGTGGACCTTTCGTTGGTGGATTATTAGGAGGATTCTTAGGTGGTTCTCTTAGACCGCCATATCCACCATATCCATATCCACCATACCCATACCAACCATATCCGTATCGTTATCCACCATATTATAGACCGTATTAAAAAAGGTGCAAATCCGGATGAATCGGATTCGCACTTCAATTTAATGAAAAGTATAAGTTTTTTAGAAAATCCACATAACAAAAACTCGCGCCCAAAAAAGCGCGAGTTTTTGTATGTTTAATCAATACCTTGTTCTTTTTTCATCCGATTGATTTCATCTTTTAAATCGTCATGTACAGTACCGCTCCAAGGCTTGACACCCGCGATATATGAAGAACGACTCATAATATGCCCGCCGACAGGACCTGTAATAAAAATAAATAAAATCCCTAGTAAAATTCGTGCATTAAAATGATCTTCAACTATCCAAAAATGGAAGAACACACCGAGCAAAATACACATTACACCAAGTGTGGCGCTTTTAGAAGCGGCATGGGTACGTGTATAAAGATCCGGTAGTCGGAAGAGACCGATAGCTGTAACAACAATAAATAAAACACCAACAGCAATAAAAAATACAACTAAAATATTAGCGAGAGTTGTCACGTTCGATAATGTCTCCTTTCTCTATAAATTTAGAGAAAGCAATCGTTCCAATAAACGATAAAATCGCTAACAGTAAAATAATTTCTAAAAAGAAGCTTGTTTCCACAATAATAGAAAATAAGCCGACTAATGAAATTAAACAAACACCTATCGTATCTAGTGCAACAACACGATCAGAAGGGTTTGGCCCTTTTACAAGGCGATAAATAATTACAATCATCGCGAGTGTAATAAGGATAATGGAGCCTGAAATAAAGTAGGTCATGCGCGGCTCACCTCCAAAATGGCTTTTTCAAACGAATTTCGAATTGATGCAATTGTTTCATCTACGTCTGCCGCATCGATTGCATGAATGAATAAATATTTATTGTCATCCGATATATGCACAACAACTGTACCGGGTGTTAATGTAATTAAATTAGAAAGCAATGTAATTTCCCATTCTTGTGTTAATGCTGTTTCATATTTGAAAAATGCAGGTTGCATATCTAATTGCGGTTTTAATACAACCTTTAACACGGCAATATTCGCTAGGATTAGCTCTTTTAAGAATAGGAATATTAACTTTATAATGGACCAAATGCGCTCTAAATAGAGACGACCTGTAAAGAAGCGACGCATAATAACGAGTGAAACCGCCGCTAAAATAAAGCCAATTAAAAAGCCATTTGCTGTAAAGTTATCAGATAAAAACATCCATAAAAAAGCTAAGGAGAAGTTCAGCAAAATTTGAAATGCCATGTTATTCTCCTCCTTTCATAACTGCATCCACGTAAATACTTGGGTCAACAAGTGTTTTCCCTGCTGTGTCCATAAATGGTGTAATCCATTCTGCTCCAACACCATAAGCAATTGATATTACAATAAGGAGAGCTGTTGGATAAAGCAGACGATTATAGCGTCGTTTTTCGATCGTGACAAGCTGACCTTCAGTACCCCAAAATGCATAAATAAAAATGCGCATGACGGAAAGCAATACGACTAAACTCGAAGCTAAAATAAAGATGCTACTCCCAATATTTCCTGCTTCAAAGCCACCTTGAACGATTAACAGTTTTCCGACAAACCCACTAAGTGGAGGAATGCCTGCTAAACCAAATGCTGCAATTAAATAGAACCAACCGAGCGCAGGATATGTCTTCATTAGACCGCCCATTTTACGTAAATTAGCTGTACCTGTGACGTAAATAATGATGCCGACAAGCATAAAGAGACCTGCTTTAATAATCATATCGTGCACTAAATAAAACATAGCGCCTTCTAAGCCGACTTCATTCATTTGTGCAACACCGAATAAAATAACACCTACTGCAATGACGATGTTGTAAATAATAATTTGTTTGACGTTAAATGTGGCAAGTGCACCAATACATCCAGCGACAATCGTTAGCACAGCTAAGATTAGTAATAACTCATGTGTATACGATAAATCGTGTACAAAGAATAACGTATACGTACGTATAATCGCATATACGCCGACTTTTGTAAGAAGTGCACCAAATAACGCTAATACCGGAATCGGTGCTGCTGCGTATGAGCTAGGCAACCAAAAATATAATGGGAAAATCGCCGCTTTAAGTCCAAACACCATTAAGAATAACACAGCAATTGTTGTGACAATACCGGGCTGTCCAATTTCAGCAATTTTTACAGAAATATCTGCCATGCTCAGTGTACCAATAACCGAATATAAATAAGCGACTGTAATAACAAACAATGCTGAAGAAATGACATTCACTAAAATATATTTAATCGATTCACGAAGTTGTGCCTTTTCTCCACCGAGAACGATTAAGAGATAAGAAGACATTAATAACACTTCAAAGAATACGAATAAGTTGAAAATATCACCTGTCGTAAAGGCCCCTGTTACCCCGGTTAAAATAAACATTAAACCAGGATAATAGAAGAATTGCTCCCGTTCACGACCGATTGACCCAAATCCGTACCAAGCAATAAAGAAGGCAAGAACGAATGTTGTAAATACTAATAATGTTGACATACTATCTGCAACCATTGTAATTCCGAAAGGTACGGGCCAGTTCCCAAATGTTACGGATTGAATGCCATCAGCTTGTACTTTCAGCATTACAAGAAACGCCATGAATGCTGCAGCAAATAATGTTAGCAACGTTAAAATACGTTGTAACCTTATATTTTTTTGTAAAAACATTAACACCATTCCCATGAAAAAAGGAATGAGTATAGGAATTAATAGGAAGTTAATCATCCTCTTCACTTCCTTTCATCTTCGTCGTATCGTCTGTTCCAAGTTCTTGGTACGAGCGATAAGCTAGTACAAGGAAGAATGCAGTTACCCCAAACGAAATAACAATCGCTGTTAAAATAAGCGCTTGTGGGAGCGGATCTACATAGTTTGTCACACCATCTGCTAAAACAGGTGGGTTATCACCACCGAATCCACCCATCGTTAAAATGAGTAAATGAGCGCCGTGACTAAGTAAACCTGTTCCAATAATAATGCGTAGAAGGGAACGCGATAATATTAAATAAATGGCTGCCATAAATAAGAAGCCGCAAACAAAAGCCATTAAAATTTCCATTATTCATCCTCCCCAATCGTTTGAATAATGGTCATCGTCACACCGACAACAACTAAAAATACACCTAAATCAAATAACGCTGCTGTATGAAGGGATGTTTTTCCGATTAACGGTAATGTAAAGTAATCGAAAAAGTGTGTAAAGAAAGGTTTACCTACAAACATCGGATATGCCGCTGTTCCTAAAGCTAAAATAAGCCCTGTTGCTGTAACGTACATATAATTAAGCGGTAGAATTTTTTGGACTGTTTTTAAATCATAAGCGATGACAAGTAGCACAATCGCACTCGCCATTAACAGCCCGCCAACAAATCCTCCACCCGGTGTATAGTGTCCTGCAAAGAAAATATGCACAGCAAAGAAGAAAATCATGAAGAACACAAGTTTAGACGTAAATTGTAATATTAAATTATTTGTTCTCATTTGTTTTCTCCTTTCTGCTTAAGCGTAATTTAATCATTGCATAAATACCCATACCAGCAATGCCGAGAACAGTAATTTCAAATAATGTATCGAATCCTCGATAGTCTACTAAAATAACGTTTACGATATTTCCACCACCGGCAAGTGAATAGACAGTCTCTTTGTAGTACGTTGAAATAGAGTCAACTAACTTTTGAGAGTGAGCAGATAGAGCAACTAATGTTACCATCGCTCCGACACCAATCGAAACGACCGCACGCCCCACCTGGAAGCGCATACGTTCTTCTACATGTCCAAGCTTCGGTAAGTGATAAAACGCAAGTAAGAATAATGCAACCGAAATTGTCTCGATTACAAGTTGCGTTAACGCTAAGTCCGGCGCATTAAAAATAACGAAGAAGAGAGCGACCGTGTAGCCAACTGCCCCTAGACCAACAATGGCAGTAATACGTGATTTTGCAAATAATGTTGTAAGTGTTCCAATGATAAGAACAATGATTAATGTTACTTCATAGAACGTAATTGGGGAAACGTTTTCGAATGAGATAATGAAGGCATCTTTTATATATAACGTGGCAATTACAATGCTAACAATGGCAGTAAACATATACGTTAAATATTTACGAATTGAGCCTGTCATATAGAGGTTTGAAAAGCGTTCCATTGCTGTGATGAGTAAAACATCCATTATAAAATCATAAAGCTTATTGAGTGATAAAAATTCAGGTACCCTTTTGTATGCTTTTTGCCACTTCGATAACGTTAAGAATAGGAGTAAGCCTACTACTACAATGCCAATTGTCATAAGAAGTTCAGGCGTAACACCGTGCCATGCATGAACATGCACATCTACTTGCGTAGGTGTTGTATATAAAAATGGTTGAATAACAGCTACAGCAGGTTTAACAAACACATCACCAATGATGTTTGGTATGAAGAAAATAGTTACAACAAGGCTTGCTAGAATGACAGGTGAAACTAACATTCCAACAGGTGCTTCATGTGGTTTCTTCGGTAATTGTTCGGCTTGTAGTTTACCTGTAAATGTTTTAAATACAAAATAGAAACTATAAATAAATGTAAACACACTGGCTATCCAAGCGATAATAGGGAACAGTACGCCAAATGTCTCGAAATTGAATAAATCAAACTCCTTCACAGATAGCATCGCAGTTAAAAACATTTCTTTACTTAAGAAGCCGTTAAACGGTGGAAGTCCTGCCATCGAGAAGCTCCCGATTAATGCAACAGTAAAGCTGACAGGCATTAAACTCATTAACCCACCGAGTTTGCGAATGTCGCGTGTTCCTGTTTCATGATCGACGATACCAGCAACCATAAATAAGCTACCTTTAAATGTCGCATGGTTAATCAGATGGAAAATAGCAGCAAACCCTGCGTATTTAAATATCGTACTAGTTGCATCTTCTACGTGGAATGCCATTGCGCTCACGCCTAGTAGCGACATAATGAGACCGAGCTGACTCACCGTGGAGAAAGCTAAAATACCTTTTAAGTCTGTCTGTTTTGATGCAAATAGTGAGCCCCACAGTAAAGTTATTAAACCAATACCTGCAACGAGCCATATCCATACTTCAGATACCGCAAAAATAGGTGTAAAGCGGGCAACTAAATAAATACCAGCCTTTACCATTGTGGCGGAGTGAAGATAAGCAGAAACAGGTGTAGGTGCTTCCATTGCATCTGGTAACCAAATGTAGAATGGGAACTGTGCTGACTTTGTAAATGCACCAAGTAAAATTAATACAAGTGCTAGCGTGAAGTATTCATGTGTGATTAAATCCCCCGCATTAGCAACAAGTTCACGAATTGAGAAAGAATCGCCCATGATGGCTAGTAAGACGAAGCCCCCGAGCATCATTAAACCACCAGCAACGGTAATCATCATCGACTTTAAAGCACCGAACCGTGACTTATCGCGATTAAACCAATAACCGATTAGTAAAAATGAAGAAATCGATGTTAACTCCCAAAATAAATAAAGCGTGATGACATGATCTGATTGCACGACACCAAGCATTGCGGTCATAAACATCAATAAATAGATGTAAAAATTATGAAGTTGTTCTCTTGTCTTGTCCAAATAAAAAATCGAGTAGAGAACGACTAATGAGCCAATTCCCGTGATTAAAATGGAAAAGAGTATACTCAATCCGTCCAAATAAGAAGTGAATGAAATATTAAGTGACGGAATCCACTCGAATGTGGATATAGCTGTATTTCCATTCATCGTTGTTTTGACAAAGGAAATATAATAGCCGAGTAATGCAAGTGGTACTAATAGTACAAACCATCCAGTGTGTATAGCACGAATTCTCTTGAATAAAAAAGGTAGGAAAATCGCTATAATTACAGGAATGAATATAGCAAGTACTTGCATCATAATGCCTCCTTTCAAAAGTTTTATACTTAATAATACGATTATAACGTAAAGTTCATACGGATGCATGTCAACTATTGCCTTTTAGTATTGCGCCAGGGGATATTTATTATGTATTATTAAATATGTAGGAACAATAAAAATGAGGTAAAAATTTCATGAAAAATCCATATTTATATGGCTATCTACCATTATTCACAATATTGCTATTTAGTTTAACATTTGGAATTTATACAGTTTCACAGTCGATGAGTTTATTTCAAGCAATCGGTGTATATGCAGGGATGCGGGAATTTTTATCAGATATGGAGCTTAAAGTATTTTTACTCATACTATTTGCGCTCTGTTTTTTTATGCTCTTTTCTGCACTCAAGCTAATCGGAGAGACGATCCATGAGCTAGGCATGTTGTTTTTCTCGAAAGATCAAAATGGAGAAACGATGAGTGTAGCGCGCGGGGGATATGTTATTTTTTTCATAGGGGCATTATTATCCGCAGTAGGGGTTCAATCACTGCCATTGTTAGTCATTATTTTGGGCGTAACTGTTGCTGTTTATTTTGTATATACGGTTTACAAAATGAGTCATTTTATGAGTATAACAGGTTTAGTTGGGCTAATCTTTTTTGAGATTTTGTTTTGGACGCTATTTTGTACAGTCATCGCATACATATTAATTAAGTTATATAACGGTGTCATTGCTAGTTTGCCGTTTATGTAAAATGAAAGGGGGGCTGCAACGGCAGCCCCCTTTTCATTTAATCCATAATTGCATTGAATAGCTTGAAGTGAATTTTAGCATTTTCTAATGACTGCATATTACGTGGTTCATCATAGCCAATCCAAATAGCTGTTGTGTAGTTTTCTGTTAGCCCAGCTACCCAGAAATCTTTATAGTCATTCGTCGTTCCTGTTTTAGCCCCGATATAAGAAGTATTTGTATAAAGCCCTTTTCCAGTTCCTTTAGTAACAACATCGGTTAACAAGCTACGCATATGCCGGACCGTTTTTGTTGACCAAATAACATCCCGTTTTGTTGGCCATTCGTATAGTACATTTCCTTCTAAATCTGTTACTTGTCGAATAGCATGGGCTTGCATGTAACTACCATCTATAAAGCTTGTGTACGCATCGGCCATTTCGAGCGTTGTGACACCGTATGTTAAACCCCCGATTGCAGCAACATAATTGCGATCTGCCTCAACGATGGACTGGAAATGAAAGCGATCAATATAGCTGAAGGCTTGTTCGAGCCCTACTTGATTTAATAGGCGTAGTGCACTCGTATTATAACTCCAGCTAAATGCTGTTGAAATGGATACATTGCCGTACACGCCACCACCATAGTTTTGAGGACAGAAATTGCCGACACAGTAATGCCCTCCACTAATCGTAGAAGAAGGGGTATAGTTTAATAATTCAATCGCTGGCGCATAGTCAATTAATGGCTTAAAGGCAGAACCGGGTTGCCGTGGCGCTTGATAGGCACGGTGGAAATTGAACTTTTGATAGTTGCGCCCAGCAAAAATGCTAACAATTTCACGAGACGTATTATCGATAACAGTAGCACTGGCTTCAATTTTATACGGTGATAATATACGATTCATTGCCTCTTCATCTGCCAGTTGCTTTTCAGGATGTAAGGCGGTATGAATAATTACCCCTTTAGTAAGTAGCTCATCGATTGTAGCATCTAGTTGCAATGTAATCAGATTACGTTCTTCTACTGTTTTTGCATCGGCTAATTGTGCTTCAAAGCCTTCGTGATATGCTACAAGTGAGCGCAATTCTTTTTGTAATACGTATGTGCTATAAGCTGGATAGTGCTGTATTTTCTGCTTGACGTTTAACTCGATTGCCTCGGCTTTTAAATTTTCTGCATCAGCAATTGAGATAATGGCATTTTTTGCTAACGTCTCAATTAATCGCTCTTGTCTTTCCTTCGTATTTTCAAAGTTTTGAAGCGGATTATATAGGCTAGGGTTATTTGGAATAGCTGCGATAAATGCAATTTCTGCAATCGTCAATTCTTGAAGCGGACGACCGAAATAATATGTCGCAGCACTGGCAATGCCGTACACTTGATTGCCGAAATACATTTCATTTAAATATATTTCCAAAATTTCTTCTTTGCTATACATTTGTTCTAGCTCATAGGCATAAAAAAGCTCCATCAGCTTTCGTTCATATGTTTTTTCTTCGGTTAAATAGCGCATACGTACAAGCTGCTGTGTAATAGTACTGCCACCTTGCTGAATCGATTGTTCAGATGAGTTTGCCATGACTGCGCGGGCAATTGCACTTACATCAAAGCCGATATGATCAAAAAATGCTGTATCTTCACTATAGATAAAAATGTCTTTGACGATTTGCGGAAACTCATCGAATGTAAGCGGCTCGCGCCATTCCACATACTCTTCACTAAAAACACTGCCATTACGATCTAGCAAC
>JBJEFO010000332.1:0-9413 GCA_051874135.1 Lysinibacillus sp. | reverse complement strand
ACGGTATAGCAAACTAAAAAAGGGAGACGAATTTGTCTCCCTTTCAATCAAAATTATCCTAAGTAGTCATAACTACTATTTCTTGTACTAATGCTTCTACCACCGTCATTTTCCCAACGATCGATATCCAAGTGTACATCGTCCCGTCCCTCAGAAATTTCTCCCCCATTAGGAATGGACTTCATTCGTACTGCTGCAATAGTCACAATCTCATCACGGTCATTTATACATCACCCTTTTCGAAATATTTACGTATATTTCTATCTTATGTGATGTAGACGTTTAAGTTCACCGCTAAAAAGAAGCGTAATAAAAGTACTTACTCCGCCAAAATCGTAATTTCAGAAATAATCGGTCCGTCATCCTTCTCTAACAAAGTCCAATCCTCCACCGTTTCTTTATTGAGCAGTAAGTATTTTAAATTGGTTAAACCTACTAGCGGTTGAACAGAAGTGACCTTTGTTCCTCGAATATCTAAGTAATATAAGTTATTAGCGTTTGCTAAAGGTGTTAAATCTGATACGTCTGTATCGCTAATTTGTAGCCTGTCTAAATCGGGTAGCCCCTTTGCAAAGTCAATGGATTCAAGAGGGTTCTCGCTTAAATTAACGAACGTTAGCTTATGCAAATTTTTTAGTGCTGTTGCATCCTCGATGACATTATTTGATGCAATAAACATCGTCAAATTTTCCAGTGCTTCAATAGGAGTAAGAGAATGCACGGCATTGCCGTGAATTTCCAAATACTCAAGTGATACTAGTTTTTCTAACGGTGTAACATCTTGAATTTTGTTATTCGTAATCGAAAGGATTTTTAAATTGCGTAACGTAGCAAGTCCGTCAATATTTTCAATGTCGTTACGATGCAAATATAGCTCTTTTAGTTCGGTTAACGGTGATAAAAAGGCGACGTCAGCAAACGAATTATCCATTATATCCAAATATTTAAGCTGAATTAAGTCCTCAATCATCATATGGTGATCGATTGGAACATTAACGGATAAATTTTGTAAGTTAGTCAACTTTTCAAGGACGTCGTCTAAAGTTGGATCGTTATAGTTAATTGCGATTTTTTGAATATGTTTAAAATCCTCATCAGACAATTGTTCAAACGGGATGCCGAGCTGTTTTGAAATATCGTTTTTAAATTCCTCAGAAATTTTTTTATCTTTATCATTTGTCCCGCTTACTTCAATCATTTTGTCTTCATCGTCGTTTGCAGGTCGATGAAAACAGCCGCTCGTTAAAATGAGTACTAATAACAGAAAGCCTATCTTTTTCACATTCACTGCCCCTTTTAATTCCATTGTATGAATTCATCGTTCTCGCAAGTAGGAAATCGTTCATAATTAGATTATTTCCAAACCGATATCGCTTTAACGATTAATCATTTTGTATCCGACAATATTTTGTCGCTTTTCCGACATGTTAGGAATCTTTTGTCATTATTTTGGTAATATAAAGAAGAGGTGGTGGCGTTGAAGCGAATTGCGTTAGGCATGAGCTTATTTTGTATACTTGTTATTTATTTACTTTTTGTAGGGAATAGAGAGCCGTATGTAGGCATTCAAATAGAGGAACAAGCGGGTAGCTGGGTAATTGTTGATATTTATGATAGTAAGTGGGCACAAAAGGCAGACCTACATATTGGAGATCAAGTAATTGCAGTGAATGGTGAGGAGCTGGTCGATGGAGGTATAGGAAACATTATTAGAAGTGCCAGTACATTGACAATCATGAGAGACAAAGTAATTGAAATAAAAATACGGCATCGAGATGTACTGAATCAGCTATTATTTACAGGTATATTTCCGTTTATTTATTTTATTATAACGGTAATTTGCTGTATTTATTTATTGAAAAAAAGACCGATGTATTTGTTTATATTGTTTTTGCTTACAGTTTGTCTTGCTTATTGTAGTGTAGGGAATTCGGTTAGATACCAAGTGTTTGGAAAGTTTATTATTGAAAATTGTGTTGTATTATGTTTTGCTTTATTAATTCATTTTTTAAGAAATTACATAAATGAACTAGATCCAAAAGTGCTTTTTCCAAAACATATTTTACCGATTTATAGTCTATCTATTGTAATGCTTGGCTTATCGATAGGTGAAATATTTTATCCTGATACGCTATATTCGTTTAATGGTACATTCGTTTTAAGTATTGTTTGTGTGTATATGTTATTCGTACTTTTTCTATTAGGGAAATCGTATGTGAAAATACGGAAAAATGAAATAGTCGTTATTTTTCTTTGTGTTGCAGTACCATTCATACCGTTTGTTGTATTATTTGCATTGCCTAAAACACTTGTCGGGAAATATATTATGTCTTCAGAGATAGCTGCATTGTTTTTCTTACTAGTACCGTTTTTAATTTTATTTATTCAAGTGCCAGAGCGGTTATTTCATCTCGATTACCATGTTTCGAAACTTCGTAATTATTTATTTTATACAACGTTAATGACAGTTTGGTTCATCGTAGTAATAAGTGTTGTTGCAACGGTATCAATTAGTGAAATGGTAGTACTTGCGGTATTTTTGTTTAGTTCATTTTTTCTTTTCTTTTATGTCAAGGAGCGTTTTGATTTTGCACATCGAAAAGTAATGTTTTCGCCAAAGGGAGACTATTTGCATTTTGTTTATAGCACGATTGAGCAAATCGGTAAAATGATGACAGTGGATGAGCTACTTCATACGTTTTCTCAACATCTAGAAAAGCATTTAAAGATTGATAAAGTACGAGTTAATCGTGTTGACATTGCACAATTGAATGACGAATATGCATTATTAAAAGTAGGGGAATTAAAAAAACAACATAACAATTACATAGGTTGCTTGTATCAATCTGCGGAACAAAAATACATATTACATATGGAAAATGCCAATTTAAGGCGTGAAGAGCTTATTTCATTAGAGCTATTGATGCGCTATATTTATAGTTTTATTGAAAATACACAGCTAGTGGAGGATTTAGTGGCCGATTTACAAAAGTTAAAGCAACCAAAAGACGTTTACCCAGCGTGGCTTGATAAAGTTGTTTGGCTACAATTAGAGCAAGAAAAATCGGAACTCGCGCAGGAATTGCACGATACAGTTTTACAAGAGCAAATTCATGTCATCAGGTTACTTGAAGGTGCATGGCGTGATGAAACGAAAGGTAACTCAGTTGTTCAATCAATCCATGAGCAATTAATTGATATTAATAAACAGCTTAGATTGTACTGTGAAAAATTAAAACCGCCTCTGTTAGATACACTTGGCTTGCAGGCTGCGCTCAACAAACTTTTCCGGGAGACCGCAAAAAAAGCTGATTTCACACTCATACATGACATCGATAAATTACAGCTAGACGACCCACAAATGCCGCTACTCGTTTATCGTATTTTACAGGAGATGCTAAATAATGCGTTACGTCATTCGCAGGCAACGTATGTAAAAATCGATGTAAAAAAGCAAAATACTGGGTTTGATATTACGTATATGGATAATGGAGTTGGCTGTGATGTAACAGCTTTAGCGAGTTTTTCAACAATGGGGCTAAAGGGGATGAAAGAACGTGTTCACGCATGTAATGGCACAATCGAAATCGACTCCTATCCAGAAGAGGGCATGCAAATTTATATTTCATTTAGGGGCGAAGAGAAATGAAGGTTTTAATTGTAGACGATCATCCAATTGTATTGGAAGGAAGTAAAAATTTATTTAGTGATATAGCAAACATTGATGTGACAACGACGACAGAAGTGAAAGAAACATACCGATATGCAAAAGCGAAAGTATATGATGTGTATTTAATTGATGTCAATTTACCTGAAATGAATGGAATAGATTTAGCGGCTGTCATTAAAGATGAAGATCCAGAGGCAATCGTCATTTTGTATACAGGGGATAATATAGAAGACTATTACTCGCTTATTTTGGAGAAGAAAGTGAACGGTCTATTATCGAAAACAGCGACAAAAGCACATATATTACGTGTATTGTACGCAAGTCTTGAAAACCAACTGATTGTGCCCGACAATTTCCTCGATTATATACATGATACGATGACTGCGCAAGATGTAAAAAAGAAGCTACAGTTAAACGAACGGGAGAAGAAGATTTTGCAATATGTAGTGAAAGGCTATACAAATCAAGCTATTGCGATTGAACTAGATTTAACACAACGTACAATTGAGCGCAATTTATCACAAATTTATCATGTGCTCGGTGTAGGTTCTCGAACAGAAGCAGTTGTGGCAGCTAAGGAATTACAGTTAAT
This sequence comes from Lysinibacillus sp., assembly GCA_051874135.1. Lineage (GTDB taxonomy): Bacteria > Bacillota > Bacilli > Bacillales_A > Planococcaceae > Lysinibacillus_B. The sequence goes on along the minus strand of JBJEFO010000332.1, from coordinate 5,151 downwards.
TTAGCAAACTGTAGGGGGAAAATAATGAGGCATCAACCTTCGATATTTACGACTACAATCGTATATCTCATAGCATTTATTGCTTTTTTGCAAGTTTGGAATCATTGGAGAGATAAGCCTGCCCTTGCTTCGTTTTTCCTTATTGGAGGCATTGCTGTGCTATTAATCAATACTTATGAAATATGGAGGTATAAAAGAAATCATCAAGCGATAGAAGAGATGAATCGCTTGAATGAGAACGGAGAATAGCTATGAATTATAAAGAAAAGATAATGCAAATGATTAAACGTTTACCAGAAAAAGAGTTGCAAGGACTTTATAGTACAATCGAGCGTTTTTATAAACAGTATCAATTTAATGAAGTGTTAGAACATAATGGTGTTCAGATTTCGGGAATTGTGGAAGAGGAACAAGAAATTAAGAAACGATGGTGCAAAGTTTTTACAAACAACATAAGTGAACAAAAGAAAAAGGAAATCCATTTCGATCAATTTTACTGGCATATTTTTAGTTATCAGTTGTTGCCTTGTTTAGAAGGAAAAGCAGCGATGAAAGCTTTTGACGAAATGAAAAAAGGTGAGGTATATAAATTTTATCAAGATGTACCAGCACTTTTAAAATATAGCGATGCAAAAGATTTCCTTGCAGAGTATTTTATCGATGATTATGATGCTTATATTTGTGATACAAATTTCACTTGGACATACATCCAAACACATGAAAGTCACTGTGGACCGTATTTTTATAAACTTGGTTGAACACGTACATAATGCATCAATGTAAATAGTATGTGTCGGTATACAACTGTCGCTTTTTTACGATAAAATAAAAGCATCAGTTGTATAGGAGTCGTGTATAAAGTGGAAGCAAAAAAGATAGAAATAGAATGTAAATCATGCGGACAGCAAGTGGAAATCGATTTTAATGACGCACAATTTTCATCACAAATAACGATTGTTAACGGCAAAAAGAAGGAAAGTCGAACATTTTTCAAACCATGTCCCCATTGCGGACAGCTAAATACAGTGACAAGCGATAATAAAGAAGAATGGGGCAAGCGCAAAGGACCAAATATAAAAGCATTTATGTTTTCTGGATTTTTATCCTGCTTTGTCATGATTGCCTTATTCATCTTATTCGTGTATTTTGCATTCAAAGGTTTTGGCATTGTGGTGGATTGGTTGTTTTAGTGAAAGAGCTTTAACGGGTAATCAAAATTAAACTAATAGCGCGGCCTTGTCATATAAAAAGGTCGCGCTATTTGATGTTTACATATTTAAATAACGATTACTGGGCTGTCTAACAGAGATTACCTTGTTAGGCGGCCTTCTATTTTTATAGTAAAAAAGAGAGAAAATATACAATTTAACGTTATAAAATGATAAAAAAATACTAATTTACGTTGTGTAAAAAAGCTAGTATAATAAATTTTGTTCAGTGATTAGATCTTTCGAAAATAGGATTGTATTCTTTTCTCCCCCCCTATTAAAATATACAATTTCATATAATCACTGAATGAAGGGGAACAATCTGCTTGTAACAATAAAACTAAGTGTAAGTGTTTTTATTGACCAACCTAGATTGTTTAAAGTAGTAAATTTATTTGAATGTTGTAAAGTTTTCTATTTTTAACCCTGCTGTACAATATAATATATTTTCAAATCGACATGAAAAAACATTCGCTCTAAATTTACAGCCAGTATAAGTTCTGCTCATTCTTATATAGGTTGGGTGCTCTTTCTATGCCATGATTAGAGCAGTCTCTAAAAAGTCCGTTACTCTGCAAATGCAAAGTAGCGGATTTTTTTAAATAAGTAATACTAGTACAAGTTGTAAATCCAAAAGTTTTGAAAAGTGTATAAAATCGATGGGCTATCTCTCATTTGAAAGGATAGCCCATTGCTAATTTATGAAACTTTTTCCTTATGAAAAGCGTATAGATAGAAAAGAACGCAAAGGTGAGGAGAAATGAGTTGGATACAAAAGAACAGTTAACAGGACATTTAGAAGCAATACAAGAGTGGGAACAGGATCAAAAGGGCTTATGGTTTTGGGAGAAGCTTGGTCGCCTGCCATTTAAAATTTTAGATAAAATGACGCCAGCTTTTATCCAAGAAAAAATCGCGGTGTTAGTTTCAGAATTAGGAAGTTATATTCAAACAGGTGGACGCTATTTAATTAGTGAAGAATCTATGTTGAAAAAAATTCGCGTTACTACATATCATCCTGTGCAAACGATAGAAGAAGTTGGGCAAATCCCGCTAAATGATATGATTGCTTTAAGTGAAGAACTGCAAAAAAGTCGGGTGAAATTTGCGACGGTTCAAGGGGCGTCTACTGGCTTTGGTGGACTTTTTACGTTAGCGATTGATATTCCGGTTGTGTTAGGAACGGCACTTAAAACGCTGCAGGAAATTGCGATACTTCATGGCTATGATCCGAACGAAAAGCAGGAGCGTGTTTTTATCGTAAAATGCTTACAGTTTGCTTCTGCAGATATTGTCGGGAAAGAAGCGATTTTAAATGAGTTGACGTCGATGCATGAAGATAAACAAGCAACGGACGGTATGATTTCGCAATTACAAGGATGGCAGGAAGTATTTTTCACGTACCGCGATTCTTTTGGCTGGAAAAAGTTATTCCAGATGGTACCGGTAGCAGGTATGATTTTTGGGGCTTATGCTAATAAATCAATGATTAACGACATTGCAGAAGCCGGCATCATGCTGTATCGAAAAAGAAGAATTTATGAAAAACTTAGCGAACTAGAGGATTAAGATTAAGTTTACTTGCGTTATTTTTTGAAATACTTGCGTTATTTTCAAAAATACTTGCTTTATTTTTAAATTTACTTGCTTTATCGTAAAATAAACGATTTTTTCAATAGCCCATCTCCTAATAGAAATAGGGGGTGGCTATTTTTTGTTTTGAAAGCCATGTCTTTTGCTATAGGTGATTGTTTCTATTTTGCATAGCGTAGTAAAAACATAAGTTTTGAGGATGAGGAAACTTGTATACATCTCCAAATTCGATTGCGGAAGGGAGTGATAAAATGTTTTACGTATCGATGAAAAACCAACAAATTAAAGTCCGTAATATGGGGCGGATGGATGCCCATTTTGTGACGGTTCAATGTGGCGAAATTCAATTTATGCTAAAGGAATTGGCCTCTCGATATGCTGTCCATTTTTCTGTAACGGATAATGTTCATACAGCAGAGGTACTTGCTGTTGCAGGGAAAAATGTCATTACACAAGAGTTTGAGCGTGAGTCAACAGGGAAATTTACGGAGCGCATTAAGCAAATAATTCCGAAAGAAACACTTGTACAAATCTTATTTGACGACTTGTATTCATTAGATGCACCCGAAGCCCATCGCCTATATACGAAGCATGATTTAATGGCACCGTTCATTGAGTTGATGTTTGTTGAATGTGACACACTTTACCGAGAATCAACCGAAGAAAAGGAAGCGTTTGCGAACTTTTTATATGAACAATACGGTATTCAATTTGAACAGTCGGATGGATCGGAAATTTTAATCGCAAAATGTTTAACCGCAATGACCTATTTGCAATTAAGTAAAGAGGAGATAGCGAGACATTTTATAAAAGTGTTACGTGTATAAGGTCGGGCCGGTATGTGAGGAGCATATCGGTTTTTTTAATTAGACAGATGATTGTACATACCAAATGGATCAATTTTCAATTGTTAAATCCTCTTTAAGGCGATGTGTATATACTAATGAGAGGTGATGAGTATGACGTTTTTACCGAAGTTTGACCGCTCTTTCAAAGATTACATGATGACGGTGATGTTATTTTGCGCGGCGTGTTTTTTTATGCCGTTTGTCATTTCATCGTTTGATCTAACGTTACTTTTGTTTATGGCAGGTTTATATGTTGTTGTAATAGGCATTTTTTTGTGGACAATGTTTTCGACGCGTTATCGATTTTGTCACACTTATTTACATTTGACAGGTGGGCCAATCCGCATCAAAATTCCATATAAAAAAATTAGTCATGTCACACGCACATTTGAAATACGTGCAGGTTTTCATTTGATGACGTCAAAAGACGGACTTGTTATTCATTATAAATCGGCGGTACTTAGGGAATTTAAAATCTCACCAGCTAAACAACAAGATTTTTTACAGGAGTTAGTAAGGCATGCACCGCAAACACAACTTGATATATGAAATAGTAAAGAGAGCTGATTATTTCACATGAATATCAGCTCTTTTATGAATTCATGAAAATTACCCAATAAAAAAATTCCGAATTGAGTTACAATAAATGCAAGAACAATAAAGGGGATAAGACTTATATGAAGAATTTATTTTATTTAACATTAGTTGTACTTATGCTATCGGTATTATCTGCTTGTTCAGGTGATAATACAATTGAAGATGAACCACTCATTTATGAAAAACGTCAATACATATCAAAGGAATTTATTGAGGAAAATGCCAAAGTCGGCTTAACAACGGATGAAGTACAGGATATTTTCGGTCACGTTCCAGTGTCAGGGGTAGTAGATCATACAGAGACGTGGTTATATGATTCAAGCTCGTACAAACAGCTGACATATCATCCAAACTTAGCAGCGATTGCATCGGATGAAATTAAACAAGGAGAGCTTGACTACCAGCTTTATATAAACTTTGTTGAAGATAAAGCTGTCATGTATTCTTATTTTTATAAAGGAGATGACGGCAACGTATGGGAATATCAAGTGACAGACAAAGGGAAGCCGTTTGAAAATATTGTCGGAGAAAAATAGAAAGAGGGGAAACTCGGTGTTCACTATAAAAGTTGATGAAAGTCTTTCATTAGGATTAGTTGAAAAAAGACATGCACAGGAGCTATTTGATTTAACAGATGCTTCGAGAACGTACTTAAGAGAGTGGTTACCGTGGGTTGATTTTACGAAAAACGTTTCACATTCGGAAAAATTTATCGAAATGACATTGAATCAATTTGCAAGTAATAATGGCTTCCAGTTGGCGATTTGTTATAAAGGAAATATTGCTGGTATGATTGGGCTGCACGGCATTAATTGGTCTAATAAATCAACATCTATTGGCTACTGGCTTGGTGAAGGGTTCCAAGGACAAGGGTTAATGGTAAAATCGTGTGAAGCGTTGATGAA
>JBJEFO010000331.1:1797-9434 GCA_051874135.1 Lysinibacillus sp. | reverse complement strand
CAACATCCATTTTGTTGTCGAGCCATTGCCGCCATTTGAAAATTTACAACAAGCCTATCTTTATATCGATGAATTCCGAATGAATCAGGTCATTCAAAACTTGTTACAAAATGCAATGAAATTTACACAACCAAATGGGCTCATTCGGGTATATGCCTCGTTTTTATGTAAAGAAGATAAAATGGCGATTCACGTTGAAGATTCCGGGATTGGCATGACTGCTGATGAATTGACCCATGTCTTTACTCGCTTTTATAAAGTAGATGCATCGCGCTCTATGAAAAACGGCGGGATGGGATTGGGGTTGTCGATTTCTAAAGAAATTATTAATACCCATAACGGTGAAATTACTGTGACGAGCGAAGTAAATAAAGGTAGTATATTTACGATTACACTTCCTGTTCGCTTCAGCAAATACGAACAGACTTTGCAAAGTGAATATTCTATTTAAAAAAACAGAGTGCCCTCGATTTTGGAGGACACTCTATTTTTATGCGTTGACCACTTGCTCTTGTAAGTAATAATCCACACTTGCTGCAACGGCGCGCCCTTCTTTAATTGCCCATACGACTAAGCTTTGACCGCGACGAGCATCGCCCGCTGCAAATACGCCTGGAATGTTTGTTTCGAAATCTTTAATTGATGCGCGAATACGGTTATTTGCTACATCTACACCGAAATGTTCTGGTAATGATTTTTCTACCCCTTCAAAACCAATCGCTACAAATACGTGTTGTGCTGGCCATACACGCTCTGTACCCGGTAGCTCTTTAAAGTAATGGAAGCCGTCATCACCTAGAATTTTTTCCATTTGAATTGTATGAAGTTCTTTTATGTGGCCGCTTGCATCCTTTACGATTTTTTGTGTTTGGATGCAATATTCACGTGGATCGTACCCTTTTACATCATTCACTTCTGCATAAGCATAATCTAACGTGAAAACGCTTGGATCTTTTGGCCACGGATTATCATCTGTACGTGTTAGTGGTAATGCCGGATGCTTACCGAATTGGTAAACAGATTTACATTTTTGGCGGATTGCTGTCGCCACACAGTCTGCTCCCGTATCACCACCACCGATAACGATGACATCTTTTCCTTTTACATTTAACGCTTTACCATCTTCAAAGTTTGAATCAAGTAAGCTTTTTGTGACCTCTGTTAAATAATCCATTGCTAGGTGAATACCTTTTGCATCAGAACCTTCCATATGGAGAGCGCGTTGCTTTTGTGCACCGATACAAAGAATAACTGCATCGTACTTTGCACGTAATTCATCTGCTGTAATGTCTACACCGACATTAACACTACATTTAAATTCAATACCTTCTAGTGATAGTAGGTTGACACGACGCTCAATTACTTCTTTTTCAAGCTTCATATTCGGGATACCGTACATTAACAGCCCGCCTGGACGGTCTGCTCGCTCATAAACGGTTACTTTATGACCTAGTTGATTTAATTGGTCTGCCGCTGCTAATCCTGCTGGACCTGAACCGATAATTGCTACCGTTTGCCCTGTACGTTTACGTGGAATGCGTGGTACAATCCAGCCATTTTCAAAGCCTTTATCAATAATTGTACGCTCGATTGATTTAATGGCAACGGCCGGATCTGTAATCGCTAATGTACAAGAACCTTCACAAGGCGCTGGACAAACACGCCCTGTGAATTCCGGAAAGTTATTCGTCATATGCAGACGATCTAATGCCTCTTTCCATTGCCCTTTATATACTAAATCATTCCATTCCGGAATTACATTGTTGATTGGGCAGCCTGCAGCCGTTCCACGAATTTCAATTCCCATATGGCAGAACGGTGTACCACAATCCATACAACGTGCCCCTTGTGTTTGTAGAGATTCATCTGACAGCCTAGAAGCGTACTCTTTCCAATTTGAGACACGCTCTAGCGTTGGCTGTTCTTTTGTCTTTTCTCGTTTGTATTCCATAAATCCAGTCGGTTTACCCATTCTAGAACCCTCCTCTTATTTAGAAATTGCAAGCTCCTTGCTGCCAGTTGTTTCTACAAATGCCTGCATCGCTGCATTTTCTTCTGTTAAGCCTTGTAGCTTGTGGAACTCGATTTTATCTAGCATTTTCTTGTAGTCTGTCGGTACAACTTTTACGAACTTTGGCACCATTTGTTCCCACTTCGCTAATATATCAAGTGCTGATGAGCTATCTGTTTGCTCTAAATGTTGAATAATCATTGTACGAACTGCTTCGATTTCCGCTTTATCTTCTAGTTTTGCAAATTCAATCATTTCCATATTACATTGTGCTTTAAATGCTGCTTCATTTGTCGGCAATACATAAGCAATACCACCCGACATACCAGCACCAAAGTTTTGACCAACATCCCCTAAAATAACAATGCGGCCACCCGTCATATACTCACAGCCGTGATCACCGATACCTTCAACGACGATGTTTGCTCCTGAGTTACGTACAGCGAAACGATGCCCAGCCTTACCGTTGATAAATGCTTGACCGCTCGTCGCACCATATAAGCAGACATTACCGGCAATCACATTTTTCTCATATTCACCTTTGATTGGTGAAATCGCCACTACTTTACCACCTGATAAACCTTTACCAAAATAGTCATTTACGTCGCCCACAACAGACATCGTCATACCACGTGGAATAAACGCACCGAAGCTTTGACCTGCTCGACCATGGAATTTTAAATGAATTGTATTATCCGGTAGACCTTGTTCACCATATTTACGTGAAATTTCGCTACCGACAATCGTACCCATTACACGATCTGTATTTTTAATCGGGAACTCTAACTCGATCTTTTGTTTCTCAGCAATTGCTTTTTCAAGCTGTGGCAATAAATGCACCATATCAAAGCTTTGCTCAATACCATGATTTTGCTCACGTTGTTTTGTACGTGTACCTTGTACTTGATGCAGAAGTGCTGATAAATCTAATTGGCTCGCTTTCCAGTGCTGTTTTGTACGGTCAGAAATCGTTAATACGTCTGTACGACCAACCATATCTTCTACTGTACGGAAACCAAGAATTGACATGTATTCACGCATTTCTTCTGCTACAAAGCGCATATAATTTACTACGTGGTCGGCATTGCCCATGAATTTGGCGCGAAGTTCTGGGTTTTGTGTCGCCACGCCTACTGGACAAGTATCTAAATGACAAGCTCGCATCATTACACAACCTAATACGATTAACGGTGCTGTTGCGAAAGCAAATTCCTCTGCTCCTAAAAGTGCTGCCATTACAACGTCTTTCCCCGTCATTAATTTTCCGTCTGTTTCTAACACAACGCGATCACGTAAGCCGTTTAACATTAACGTTTGATGCGCTTCTGCAAGGCCAAGCTCCCACGGTAAACCTGTATGCTTGATTGATGTTTTTGGTGATGCCCCTGTACCGCCGTCATAGCCTGATACAACGATGACATCTGCTGACCCCTTCGCAACACCTGCTGCGATTGTACCGACACCTGATTTTGATACAAGCTTCACCGAAATACGTGCAAAACGATTTGCATTTTTTAAATCGTGAATGAGCTCCGCCATATCCTCAATTGAATAAATATCATGATGTGGTGGTGGTGAGATTAATCCTACGCCTGGTGTTGAACCACGAACTTCCGCTACCCACGGATATACTTTATTTCCTGGTAATTGACCACCTTCACCTGGTTTTGCTCCTTGCGCCATTTTAATTTGTAACTCATCTGCATTTACTAAATAATGCGATTTTACACCGAAGCGACCTGATGCAATTTGTTTAATTGCACTGCGACGGTTATCACCGTTTGCATCGGGCTTGAAGCGAGCTGGGTCTTCTCCACCTTCACCAGAGTTTGAACGAGCGCCTAAGCGATTCATCGCAATCGCTAGTGTCTCATGCGCTTCTTTTGATAATGAACCGAATGACATCGCCCCTGATTTGAAGCGTTTTACAATCGAATCAACTGATTCAACATCTTCAAGTGGAATTTTACGTTCTGCTTTTTTGAATTCGAATAAGTTACGTAAAAAGCCAATACGCTCTTCATTTGCCATTTCTGCAAACATACGATATAAACCGTAATCGTTTTTGCGTGTTGCCCATTGCAATGTATGAATTGTTTTCGGATTAAACGCATGGTGTTCCCCATCAGCACGCCACTGGAATTCTGAACCAGACTCAAGCTCTTGTTGTAGCGATTTTACAGCTTGTGTATAACGACGTTTTGCCTCTTCACCAATTGTTTCAAGATCAATACCGTCAATTTGTGATGCTGTTCCTGTGAAGTGCTCTTCAATTACCTCTTTGCCGATACCAACCGCTTCAAATACTTGTGCACCGCGATATGACTGCACTGTTGAAATGCCCATTTTCGACATTACTTTTACAACGCCTTCTGCTCCACCTTTACGGAATTTTTTTACCGCTGTTTGGTAATCAACTGGTAAGTACCCTTTGTCAATTGCTTCACCAATTGTTGCATACGCTAAATAAGGATTGATTGCGTCAACACCAAAGCCGATTAATGCTGCGAAATGGTGTACTTCACGCGCTTCTCCACTATTCACAATTAAGCTTACTTTTGTACGTAACCCTTTGCGCACTAAATATTGATGTAAGCTACTTGCTGCAAGAAGTACCGGTACTGTCGGCGTTGCTGGGTTTTCAATATTGTCACATAGCACAAGCAGTGTTTTTCCATTTTCAATTGCGTTTACTGCTTGCTGCCTGATACGATTTAACTCGTTTTCGATATTTCCTGTATATTGAAGCGAAATAACTTCTGATAGGAAATCTTTTTCTTTATTTGATAATAGTTGCTTGTATTCACTGTTTGTTAAAATTGGTGTATCTAAGATGATGCGTCGCGCATTTTCTGCATTCGGATGGAGCAAATCCCCTTCCTTCCCAAGTAGCGTCATTGTTGACGTCACTACATGCTCACGAATCGAGTCGATTGGTGGGTTCGTTACTTGCGCAAATAATTGTTTGAAGTAATTAAATAGTGATTGTGGTCGATCTGATAATACGGCTAACGGTGTATCATTGCCCATTGAACCTAGTGGATCTTTTCCTTCTTTTGCTAAAGGAACGATATATTTTTGAACATCCTCAAATGTGTAACTATAAATTTTCTGACGAAGTGTTAAGTTATTTAAAGCTTCAGGTTGCTCTTTGTCAATTTCAAGTTTTAGCATATTGTCTTCAAGCCATTGTTGGTACGGCTCTTTTGCAACCATTTCGGCCTTTAGCTCATCGTCTGAAATGATTTTACCTTGTTCAAGGTCGATTAATAACATACGACCTGGGCTTAAACGATCCTTCAATACAACCTCTTCTTCTGGTACGTCAACAACGCCTGTTTCAGATGAGAAAATGACATGGTCGTCTTTTGTTACGTACAAACGACCTGGACGTAAGCCATTGCGGTCTAAAATAGCACCGATTTGTTTACCGTCTGTGAAACAAATTGCCGTCGGACCATCCCAAGGCTCCATTAAGCTTGAATGATATTGATAGAAAGCTTTACGGTCTTTTTCGATGCGTGGATTTTCTGTCCATGGCTCTGGAATTAACATCATCGCTGCATGTGCTGGTGTGCGCCCTGCTAATACGAAAAACTCAAATGCGTTATCTAGCATTGATGAGTCAGAACCTGTTGTATCAATGATTGGTAATAATTTTTGTAAGTCATCACCAAACGCCTCAGATACGAATTGTTGCTCACGTGCACGCATCCAGTTAATATTGCCGCGCAGTGTATTAATCTCACCGTTATGAATAATATAGCGATTTGGATGCGCACGTTTCCACGATGGGAATGTGTTTGTCGAATAGCGAGAGTGTACAAGTGCAAATGCCGATACAAAGCTCGGATCTTGCAAGTCTTGGTAAAAATCACTTACTTCTTCTGGTGCAAGTAAACCTTTGAATACCATTGTTTGGCTCGACATACTTGGACAGTAAAATTCAAATCCTTGTGCACTCGCCCAATGCTCTACTTGTTTTCGAATGACATACAATTTGCGTTCGAAAGCTAATCGATCGCCTGCGTTATTTTTAATAAATACTTGTCGTACAACCGGTGCAGAACTACTTGCGATATCACTTAAATTTTTCTTATTTGTTGGCACCCAACGCCATCCGATTAACGTTTGTCCTTCTGCCTCAATAAGTTCATTCATTTTCGCTTCAATGGCAATACGTTCTTCTTCCTTAGCTGTGAAAAATAATTGCCCAACACCATACTCACCTTTTTTAGGCAAGTTTAATTCTGTACAATTTAATTTAAAAAATGCGTCTGGGATTTGCACCATAATGCCTGCTCCATCGCCCGTTTTACCGTCCCCCCCACGTCCTGCGCGGTGTTCTAAGCGACATAACATTTCTAAACCGTTTTTTACGATTTCATGTGATGGTTTCCCTTTAAAATTTGCATACATCCCTATCCCGCATGCGTCATGTTCAAACTCTGGTGAATAAAGGCCTTGTGATTGTGGATATTGATGAAAAGTCATGTAAATTCCCCCCAAAATCTTTCAATTAGCGTATTTACATTTTAAGGTTTTCAAAATAATATAAACAATATATAGTTTGGATAGAATCAATCTAATATTTAGATAGATGGGGTGAAAGCGTTGGAATTACGCCAATTACGCTACTTTGTAGAGGTAGCAGAACGCGAACATATTTCTGAAGCAGCTGAGCATCTTCACGTTGCGCAGTCAGCTATTAGTCGGCAAATCGCGAACTTAGAAGAAGAGTTAGGAACGCCACTTTTTGAACGAATCGGACGTAACGTCAAACTAACACCGATTGGGAAAATATTTCTTGAACATACAATTACCGCATTGAAGGCAATTGATTTTGCTGCAAAACAAGTGGAAGAATACTTAGATCCGGCAAAGGGGACAATCAAAATCGGTTTCCCAACAAGTTTAGCGAGCTACGTATTACCAACCGTTATTTCTGCCTTTAAGAAGGAATATCCAGACGTGTCGTTTCATTTACGCCAAGGTTCGTATAAATTTTTAATCGACGCCGTGAAAAATCGTGAATTGAATTTGGCTTTTTTAGGACCTCTTCCACCAAAAGATGAATTGATTAATACAACGATTCTTTTTAGTGAAAATATCCATGCATTGTTGCCAGCAAATCACCCACTTGCAAAAAGTGACCGAATTAATTTAGTAGATTTGCGTAACGATAATTTTGTCTTATTCCCGGAAGGCTATATTTTGCATAAAGTAGCAGTCGAAGCTTGTAAATCAGCTGGATTTGTTCCAGTAATTACATCTGAGGGAGAAGATATGGATGCATTAAAAGGCTTAGTTGCAGCGGGGATTGGTGTAACGTTATTGCCAGAGAGTTCTTTATACGACTCGACACCGCGCTTTACCGTAAAAGTGCCGATTGCTTTACCTGTTATCCGTCGTACTGTAGGTGTCATTTCACCTACAAATAGGGAACTTGCCCCTTCTGAACAAGTGTTTTTACAATTTGTGACGAATTTCTTCTCTCGTTTAACACAGTTTCAATAATTAAATATACCGCCACCTCTTTTGATTGGAGGTGGTTTTGTTTTTGGATGTGCAGTTTTGATTTGTCTGGAATGGATATCAGCGGATTCTTCGAAGATATCGGCGATTT
>JBJEFO010000331.1:0-1697 GCA_051874135.1 Lysinibacillus sp. | reverse complement strand
TAAAATAGGTGCTGCTTCTTTTAAAATGATTTCATGTAAGCCATTTGAAGCACCGATTACGATTGTTTTATCTTCTGCTGTGTCAGTTGTTGCTGTGTCGTTCGTATTGTCTTCGTCAGATCCACAAGCACCTAAAGCAAGTGCTAATGATGGTATTGCTAGTAGTGATAAATACTTTTTCATTTGTGTAAACCCCTTTTCTTATCCTTTTTATGCAAACGGCTGTTGCCGATGATGCCTTATCGCTTGTCCGTACGTGCTGTAATCGCATCCCCAATCCACTGGATAACAAATACGATGATTAAAATGATAATTGTCGCCATTAGCGTTACGTCATCGCGACTGCGTTGGAAGCCTTCGATAAACGCTAAGTTACCTAAACCACCTGCTCCGATAATACCAGCCATTGCTGTATAACCAACAAGCGCAACTGCTGTCACCGTAATACCTGAAATTAAAGCCGGCAAACTTTCCGGAATTAATACTTTAAAAATTATCGTCGATGTTTTTGCACCCATTGAACGTGCTGCTTCTATAACACCTTTATCAATCTCTCGAAGCGCAATTAATACCATACGTGCATAAAACGGTGCAGCTCCGATAATTAACGCTGGAAGGGCTGCATTTGTCCCACGAATCGTTCCAACTAAAAATTTCGTAAACGGAATTAATAAAATAATTAATACGATAAACGGAATCGAACGGAAAATATTCACAAGCGAGCCCGTTAAGAAGTGGACAATTTTATTTGCCCAAATTTGATATGGGCTCGTTAAAAATAGCACAATACCAAGAGCTAAACCTAAAACAAACGTAATAACCGTTGAAACGGTTGTCATATAAATTGTTTGGTATGTCGCTTCAGACATCGTTTCCCAGTTTACATTCGGAAATAATTGACTAAGCATGCTCAATCACCTCCGTTTGAATTTCATGCTGCGTCAGTACATTCAGCGCTTTTTGTACTTGTTCATCTGTGCCATTAATATGTACAATTAATGTCCCGTAAGGACCGTTTGCTGTATGTGAAATAGAGCCATGTACAATATTGACATCTACGCCATATTCCTTAATTAAATGCGAAATGACAGGTTGTTCTGTCGCTTGTCCAATAAATGCTACTCTCACTAACTTACCAGATGGATAGTTTGCTAAAATTTGTTCGATAGATTCTTTCGTATCATTCGTTTCTGACACTTGCGATACGAATTTCTTCGTAATCGGTTCTTGTGGGTTCTGGAAGACGTTTAATACATCTCCCGTCTCTACTACCTTTCCAGCTTCCATAACAGCTACACGGTGGCAAATTTTGCGAATAACGTGCATCTCATGTGTAATTAACACAATCGTTAAGCCAAGTCGCTTATTAATATCCAATAGTAACTCTAAAATGGAATCTGTTGTTTCTGGATCTAGTGCTGATGTCGCTTCGTCACAAAGCAGTACTTCTGGGTTATTCGCTAATGCTCGCGCAATGCCGACACGTTGCTTTTGACCACCTGATAGTTGCGAAGGATACGCCTTCCCACGACCAGAAAGACCGACTAAATCGATTAACTCCGCTACACGTTTTTCACGTTCTGTCTTTGGTACACCTGCAATTTCTAACGGAAAGGCAATATTTTCTTCAACTGTGCGTGACCATAGTAAATTAAAATGCTGGAAAATCATACTTATTTTTTGACGAGCTGCACGTA
>JBJEFO010000330.1:0-2174 GCA_051874135.1 Lysinibacillus sp. | reverse complement strand
TTCTTTCTTGGTACGATAACGAAACTGGTTACTCTAACCGTGTAGTTGACTTAGTAGACTTCATCGCTTCTAAAGGTCTTTAATTAGCCCTTTTTAAAGCAAAGTTTGCATATTTTTATCCAATTGGTGAACATATTGGATAAAATAGTCGATTGAGACTATAATATATAAAGTAAAAAGGGGAGAGGGGACAATGCCCTCTCCTTTCTTTGTGAGAATAGCCGGTTTGTTAGGAAAGAAGCGGTAGACGTACTGATTACACTTCTAATAAATACGGTGACTAAATATACAAGTACAGGGCTAATCTAATTACATAGGTTGAACTCTGTCGAAATTTCTTTTATTAGGTCAAGGGAGGTTCTTTCACCATGAATAAGAAAAGCATTAAAGATATCGACGTGAAAGGAAAACGCGTATTTTGTCGTGTAGACTTTAACGTACCGATGCAAGATGGTGTGATTACTGATGATACTCGTGTTCGTGCAGCACTTCCAACAATCCAATATTTAATGGATCAAGGTGCAAAAGTAATTTTAGCTAGTCACATGGGTCGTCCAAAAGGCGAAGTAAAAGAAGAACTTCGTTTAACTCCAGTTGCGAAAAAATTAAGCGAACTTCTTGGTAAAGAAGTAGCAAAAGCTGATGAAGCATATGGAGATGCGGTTAAAGCGCAAATCGAAAAAATGAACGACGGTGATGTATTATTACTTGAAAACGTTCGTTTCTATGCTGGTGAAGAGAAAAACGATCCAGAATTAGCAAAAGAATTTGCTTCTTTAGCAGATATCTTTGTGAACGATGCGTTTGGTGCTGCTCACCGTGCACACGCTTCAACTGAAGGGATCGCGAAACACATCCCTGCTGTTTCAGGTTTCTTAATGCAAAAAGAATTGGATGTTTTAGGGAAAGCGATGTCTAACCCAGATCGTCCATTCACTGCAATTATCGGTGGAGCAAAAGTTAAAGATAAAATCGGTGTAATCGAAAACCTTCTTGATAAAGTAGATAACCTGATCATCGGCGGCGGCTTAGCTTATACATTCATTAAAGCTCAAGGCTACGAAATCGGAACATCTCTTTTAGAAGAAGATAAAATTGAATTAGCTAAATCTTTCATGGATAAAGCGAAAGAAAAAGGCGTTAAATTCTACATGCCAATCGATGCGGTTATCGCTCCTGAATTCGGCGAAAATGTAGAAACAAAAATCGTTGATATCGATGCAATCCCTTCTGACTGGATGTCACTTGATATCGGACCGAAAACAACTGCATTATATGCGGATGTAATCAAAAACTCTAAACTTGTTATTTGGAATGGACCAATGGGCGTTTTCGAATTCGATAAATTCGCTAACGGTACTAAAGGTGTAGCGCAAGCTCTAGCTGATTCTGATGCATACAGTGTTGTAGGCGGCGGAGATTCAGCTGCAGCAGCGGAAAAATTCCACTTAGCAGATAAAATGTCTCACATCTCTACTGGTGGTGGAGCTTCTCTTGAGTTTATCGAAGGAAAAGAACTACCAGGCGTAGTGGCATTAAACGATAAATAATTATCTTCCTTAATAACGTGTTCCTTATGATGTGACTAGTCATTGTTTTAGGGCCCAAAATAATCACTTGGTTTACACCATAAGTGGTGGCGTTTTTAGAAGGTTAGAAATATAATAGTAACGAGCTTTGAGTTTGCGTTGCAATCATGCCTGAAGTCCATTGCCGTTGAGGGAAACAGCGCCTTCTTTGGCAAATCGTTCTTGGACGGAAGCTTATTTGCACTTGCTCATCGCTTTTCATTTGAAAGGAAGGTACACAATGCGCAAGCCGATTATCGCTGGTAACTGGAAAATGAATAAAACTCTTTCAGAAGCGAAAAGCTTTGTAGAGGAAGTAAAAAATGTGGTTCCTTCAAACGATGCTGTAGATTCAGTAATCTGCTCTCCAGCACCATTTTTAGGACAACTAGTTGAAGCTACTAATGGCACAAACGTGGCCATCGGTGCTCAAAACATGCACTTCGAAGAAAACGGAGCGTTCACTGGGGAAGTTAGCCCTGTTGCACTTGCAGATCTTGGAGTGAAATACGTGATTCTTGGACACTCTGAACGCAGAGAAATGTTCAACGAGACAGACGAAACTGTCAACAAAAAGACTCTAGCTGCTTTCAAACACGGTTTAAC
>JBJEFO010000329.1:0-9472 GCA_051874135.1 Lysinibacillus sp. | reverse complement strand
ATTTTTATCCGTCTACATATAGAAAAAGCGCCCTAGACTAGAGCGCTTTTCGAATTCGTATTTGATATAAAATGACTAATAAAATAAACCAAAACGGCGTTAGTAACAGTGCTGTACGTGTTGCTTCTGCATAAAGCATCACGCCTAATAAAAATACGAAGAATGCTAGCACGACGTAGTTAACAAATGGCGTAAATGGTGCTTTAAATGTTGACGCTTCATGTAATGCGCGGTTTTTCTTTTTATAAATAATATGTGAGATTAAAATGATGCTCCAAACCCAAATAAAACAAATTGCACTAATTGTTGTTACTAAGCTAAATGCATCTTCTGGCATTAATTTACTAAGTAGAGCACCAACTGATACGACAATCGTTGAAACGACTAGTGCATTTTGTGGTACACTACGACGATTTAACTTTGCAAATTTTGGACTTGCTTGCTTGTTTGAACCTAAATTATACATCATTCGGCTTGTTGAGAACATTCCTGAGTTCCCAGCTGATGCGGCTGATGTTAGCACAACGAAGTTAATAATACCTGCCGCAATTGGAATACCTGCTAACGTAAACACTTGTACGAATGGTGAACTATCTGCACTCATCGTATTCCAAGGGTTAATCGCTAAAATAACGAATAATGCACCTACGTAAAATAATAAAATACGCATAGGAATTTTATTAATAGCTGAAGGAATGTTTTTCTTTGGATCAGCTGTTTCAGCAGCTGTTACCCCTACTAACTCTATCCCTACAAAGGCGAAAACAACCATTTGGAATGCTAATAAGAAACCACTGATACCGTTCGGGAAGAATCCACCATGCTCCCATAAATTTGATACACTCGCTGTTCCTGCATCTGTTTGCACGCCCGTAATAATCATATATAAACCGATGACAATCATCGCAACGATTGTTATAACTTTAATAATTGAAAACCAGAATTCTAATTCACCAAATAATTTTACTGTTAATAAGTTTAAAGCAAGTAATACGACAACACAGATTAGTGCTGGTACCCATTGTGGTATATCAAACCAGTACTGCGCATAAATCCCTACTGCAATAACGTCTGCCATTGCCGTCATAATCCAACAGAACCAATATGTCCAACCCGTTACATAACCAGCCCACGGTCCAATATATTCTGTCGCAAAATCTGTAAATGATGTGTAACCTGCATTCGACAATAATAATTCACCGAGCGCACGCATTACGAAAAATAACGCAATGCCGACAATTAAATATGCCAAAATAATACTTGGTCCAGCAAGTGCAATTGCCTTACCTGAACCTAAAAATAACCCTGTACCAATCGTACCACCAATTGCAATGAGCTGTACGTGGCGATTTTTTAAATCTCGCTTTAGTTCCATAATGATGCCTCCAAGATGATTTTCTTGAAACATAACAACTGTGCGAGTTCACTTACGGATGTTTTTTGGAAATCTGTTGCGTCGGTAAATATACTGATATATTTTTCAATTGCATAGGTATTTATTAATACTTTCCAACGAAAAAATACACCTCTACCTGTAAGCATAATCAAATCCTCACAAAAAATAAAAGAGACTAGTGGCAAATAGCACTAGTCTCATTAAACGTAAGAATAACAAAAAACTGTAACATGTTAAAGTAGCAAACGAATATTGACATAAATTCGTCAAAATTCTACAACATGCAAGTTAATAAGCTAAAAAATAGCTTGCTTTATTACCCTTCTGTCCTTTTGCCTGAGATAGTGAACCCTTCGGCGACGCTAATGCGTTCTCTCCAGAAAATGCTCCTGCTATAGTTTTATCCACAGCATTCAACGCGTTGTCTTCACTTGCTTAAAAGCAAGTTAATATGTTTTTCAAGATAAAAATTATGCTAACAGCACCACAAACATTTTGCAACAAAATATTATTCCAAAATATTTTGCTGACAGAAATTTTTAACTTAAGTAAGCATAAAAAGTTCACAAAGACGTGTTAACTTACAAAAAATATCAAACTATAGAATGCTATTTTTATATTGACAAAGTATGCTAATTATTTTAATATTACGTTAACCAATTTTTAAAATAAGTTAACGTAAATGAGGTGACGTATGAAAAGTTCAGTTTTCCCTATGATTTTAACAGCGTTGTGTGCGGCGATTATTGCGGTACTTGCACAAATTATAATTCCGCTACCACTCATACCCATTACGGGTCAAACACTTGCAATTGGACTTGTTGTAACGATTTTAGGCTTAAAGCACGGTACATACGCTGTACTACTCTATATTTTACTCGGGGCAATCGGTTTACCAGTATTTCAAAGCTTCACAGGCGGACTAGGTATTTTATTTGGTCCTACAGGTGGTTATATAATTGGCTTTATCCCAACTGCCCTTGTCATTGGCTTTTACCTTGAAAAAACACGCCTGACATTTACACATGCATTAGTTGCCAATATATTAGGTATGCTTGTTACATTAGCATTTGGCGCTGTATGGTTAAAATATGTAGCCGAACTTTCTTGGACTGGTGCATTGTTATCAGGTGTTATTCCATTCTTAATAGCCGGGGTTATTAAAGCGATACTTGCTGCTTGGGTTGGTGTCATTGTGCGTCAACGTTTAGAGCAGGCAAATATTTTGCGCACTATTTAACTTGATTCTAATAAAACGATTGCTATAATAGAAAATAATTAGATAAAAAAGTTTTCTAGGGTTCCGCAATGCTTCATTGGTCTGGTCCGAGAGAAAACGCATAGTAAGTTACTATGTCACGGAAGGATAAAAGCCTGGGAGATTACTGTTTACCACAGTTTATCTCTTAGGCTTTTTTAACGTTTGGAGGGATTATTTTGCATTCATCATGGATTAAAGTATTGGTTGGTGCTGTTTTCGAAGTCGGCTGGGTCATTGGTTTAAAACACGCTGAGTCCGTACTCGAGTGGAGCGCTACAATCATTTGTATCATCATTAGCTTTTACTTACTCATTAAAGCAGGTGAAAACTTACCGGTTGGAACAGTTTACGCCGTATTTGTCGGCTTAGGTACAACCGGTACAATATTTGCTGACATCGTACTATTTGGAGAAGCATTAAAAGTTGAAACGATTCTTTTAATCATCCTTTTATTAGCGGGGGTTATTGGATTAAAATTTGTCACACCCGATGATGACCAGAATGGAGCTGAACAATAATGGCTTGGATTTATTTAATGATTGCTGGCATTTGTGAAGCGTTTGGGGTTTTGATGATCAATAAACTAAATGAAGAACGGAACGCTAAATCTTTAATACTACTTATTATTGGATTTGGTGCAAGCTTTTTATTTCTTGCACTTTCGATGAAGACTCTTCCAATGGGAACAGCTTATGCTATATGGACTGGTATCGGTGCTGTAGGTGGCGCTATTCTCGGCATGATTTTTTATCATGAATCAAAAGATTGGAAACGGATTGTGTGCATCGCTATGATCATTGCTGCAACGATTGGATTAAAGCTCGTTTCATAACCATCACGTGAAAAATCGCCTCCCTTGACTTCGGAAGGCGATTTTTTATGCTTACTAATTTTTAAGAAGGTAATACCGTATAAACTGCACGGGCGTGTGAAAATGTTTTAAAGCCATGACTTCCATGGAAACTGCCAAGACCTGAATTATTAATACCACCAAACGGTAACTCAGGGTGTGTATTATGCATGACAATTCCGTTAATCGTTACGCCACCTGAAGCTGTTGAATGTAGCACATGTTGTTGAAATGCCTCATCCTCACTGAAAATATACAACGCTAGTGGCTTAGGACGAACACTAATATATTGAATGACAGCTTCAATCTCTGTATACGTTCGAATAAATGTCAATGGACCAAAAATTTCTTCCTCCACAATTAACATCTCATCTGTTATATTTCCTAAAATCGTCGGTTCGATTAAACGAAGCTCGTCATTAAATGTGCCACCTGATAACACTGTCGCACCCTTTGCAACAGCATCGTCAAATAAGTTCTTTAAACGGTTATAGTGTATATCGTTCACAACCGCTGTACGCCCTGTATTACGAATGTTACCATTTTCATCGTAAAGCATTGCCTTCACAATCGCATCATATGTTGCAACAAAGGATGCAACATCATCTTCATGTACAAATATATAATCAGGGCAAATACAAAATTGACCGCCCATTAAAACTTTACCGTATGCAAGTTGCTGTGCTGCCTGTTGTAAATTAGTACCTTTATCTAAAATAGCTGGCGATTTTCCACCAAGTTCTAACGTCACACCGGCTAAATGTTTCGCCGCGCCTGCCATCACAATTTTTCCAACTCGCGGACTACCTGTGAAGAAGAAATGGTTAAATGGATAGGTTAATAGTTCTTCAGCTACTTTTGCATCCCCTAGTACGACTGCTACTTCCTGTTCATCAAAGATATTTAATAAAATATCCTTCAATACTTGACTATAATGTGGTGTTAATTCAGAAGGCTTTATCATCACACAGTTGCCAGCTGCAATCGCCTCTGCTAATGGATGAATATTCGTAGCAAGTGGTGAATTCCACGTACCCATTATACAAACGACACCTTTAGGCTCATATATAATTTGTGCACGTGAACCCGGTTGGCTCGGCACTTCCTCAGGCTCCATCCATTTTGCTACGTTGTCAATTGCATGATTAATGCTAAATACAACCGCATGAATCTGATTTTGTTCATCTTCTGCCGGGCGGTCGTAATCTTGCTGCGCCGCCTGAATAATAGCTTGACTATTCGCTACAATTGCATCACGTAACGCCGTTAATTTTTGAACTCGCTCAGCTGCTGTCGATTGGCGAACTGTCCATTGATAAGCATTTTGTTTATCAAAAATCACTTTCATTTCACTAGCTGTTGTTTGTAACATGCAAACACCCCTTTTTCATATTCTACAAACAACATTTCTTCATAAAAGAGAAAAATCCTTCTTTAAAAAGAATAATTATTTATACAATCGTTCCAGTATCTGCACGATCTATTTTTCTACAATTTTATTATTGCGGGGTCTCATATAGCTTACCGTGTCACCTTGAATCGGCTTCGTTCCATCTTCAAAGCGAATACGAATGGACTGACCATTTACGTAATCCTCTGAATTCATCACTTGAAAATGGATATGTGGTTCAGATGAATTGCCTGAGTTGCCACATAATCCGATTACCTGACCTTGCTTGATACTGTCCCCTACCTTCACCTGAATCGAATGTTGTTTGAAATGAGCAAGCATACTGTACTCATTATTTTGATGTTCGATTACGACATAATTTCCCGCAGGCTGTGATTCATTCATTTCTCCCGGTACATTGTCAGCGATATTGTCTATTACCTTTACAACTTGGCCATCTGCTGGTGCCACTACTTCTTTATTGAAAGCATAATAATTTTCATTTCGAATCGTTGTATCTTTATAGCTTTGTCCGCCCTTCATTATGACTAAATCATAAGCATATCTTTGTGAAGCGTAAGCGTAGTGATAGTTAATAAATTCATTTGTACCGCCCCAAAAAATAAACCATTCTTCTTTTACAGGCATAATATATTTATTTTTTGTATAGAGCCGATCACTTTCAGGGAATAGTATATATGGTTTCAATAACAGGCTTTGAATGACATTCTTAGCATCAAAAGCGACACAAATTGCCCTTTCTTTGTAATTATCTAACCATACATATTGCGTTAAAGTCCCGAGTGATGTAGTTGTAGATAATTGATAACTTTCAACGCCTTGATTGAATGAATGTGCTATTTCAATAAATTGTTCAATCGTTACTAACGCTTTAAAATCTTTACTACACTTTTCATAAATTGCTTCAAAACTTCCCTCCACAAAACATTGCCCCAAATTTTCAGGCGTAATATTTATACGTTCACCTTTTCTCATCAAAAACACCTCAACATTTTAGCAGAATAAAAAATGGAAATAATATGTATATACGATATTATTTCCAGAAAAGTTTCAATATTTTATTCTATACTCTGAACGTCGATACCACTTCGGAATACTCATTGTAAAACCTTCATGATCCTCAATAAATCGTGTTACATGTCGCTGCATATTGCCATTGTCATTTAACTGGTGTCCCCAGACAATGCCTGCAAACACATTCATAGCTAAATACATCGAATATAGCTCCCAAAATAGTTCCGGTGGCTCGCCATCATAATAGCCTTCAATAAGCCCCACCGCAAACGGGATACTTTTCTCGCTACTAAACATCCCTAGCTTGATAAAATCAAAAACCGGGTCACCCCAGTCAAAACGTCCAAAATCAATCGCCCCTGCATATTTGTTATGTGAAGTGATTAGATTTGATAAATGAAAATCATCATGCTGTAAAACATTTGGGCGGTCTTTCATCAACGGTAAACGCTGCTCAATAAAACGAATAATTTGCATATCATACGGAACTTTGAGCCCCAATTCATTGTATCGTTTTACATAACGCTCGTATTTGGCTAATTGATAGTCATACCATTCATTTGAGGCGGCACTGATTGAGTGAATTTTCCGTAAATCACGACTCGCATCACGTCCAACTGCATATTGTTCTTCAATTGATAAAGATGCAATCACCTCTTCCGCGTCTTCTCCTTCAATAAAAGATGTCACTAGATAGCCATCCCCTATTTCAATAGCACGAATCGTATTGGCTCCGAGTTGTTCGAGCTCGCGTAAAAGCTCAAACTCCTGTTGCTTCTTTTCTTGAAATTTATTATCAAATAATCGTACAAGTACTTGCTCTTCGCCTTTTAGTGCAACATATTTTTCATCTGCAGAAAATCCCTTTGTAATTGGATAAAGCAATATATATTGTTCAAGCATGGCGATTTCTCCTTCAATAAAATGATTCATCTCACTAATATTTTCCTAAATCATCTCATTATCCAGTTCAAAAATCTAGATTCATATAAGAAAAACGGTATTTCACTCTATATGAAATACCGTTTCTTTTGCACACTACACTTCTTCTTCAAAGTAAATTTTATAAAATTTACGCTTTGTCGTTTCGTCATAGCCAACTTCAATAAGTTTATTCACTTCTTCAATATCACGAACATTTACTTGAATCTCAATATTTGAATCTAGCTTAATTTTTCGCTTATAGCTCTTTTCTGCCTTGGCAATCGCACTTTCAGATATCGTCGTTTCATACGGCTTAACCGTTTGCACTAGCACATCTTTTTGAACCTCTTCTACTTTATCGAATACTGTATCAATATAATTATCGACATGGAACTGTTCTTCGTGTCTAAAGTAATCGAGCGTTTTATTTAAAAAATCTAGCTTATCCGTATTAGAAAAACTGTCTTCTTTCAAAATATATTTCTTGCATTCCGTTAACGCTAAATTCGTTTTATAAAAGTTTTCGTCCGTCACCTTTAGCTTTAAAAAACGTTCCTGCCAATAAACGATATCTTCCTTCTTTTTCGTTTTCATAAATACCATTGGCGGCTCTTCCGCACCCATATCTACGATGATTGCTACATTATTCGCTTTCCTTACGTTGATGCCATCAATGCCATTGACAATCATTTTATCGCCTTCATTTTTGACATCTAAAAACATCTCTTTTTCATCGATTTTTACGATAGCGAGCACCCTTTTCGCTTCCGTATGCCATAAGCAATTTTCAAACAGACCAATGAATAGCTCCCCCGCTTTAATGTTCGGATGCTGAGACGCACTTTGTAAATGTGTAGCGATATGCTTAGATTGCGTATAGAAGTTTTTAGTATCTGAAAAAATCGCTTGAGCGTATGTGTACACTTCATTTAAATCAATGTTTGTTTCATGAAAAAATTCATATTGCTGCTCAATATCTACTTTATTAAACGCCAGTTGTGTGAATGCGGCTTCTAGTAGTACTTCTGGTTGCGAATATGCTTCTTCCGCAAAGAGCGTCGTATCCCCTACATAATGCACGACATACTGCGTTAATGTACTTTCATTTACTTCTAACATCGTTTTCATCCTCTGCTATATTTCTAGACAATTAACAATAGCATATACTGCATCATATTTTCATGCTTTAAATATTTATAAAGTAAAAAAGCGCTAGAAGAATGATTCTCCTAGCGCTCATAATTTTAAATTAGTATGCCGTCCAGCCTGCATCAGCTGCGATTACTTGTCCGTTGATGAAGCTTGAATCATCTGAACCTAAGAATAGTGCAAGTTGTGCGATTTCTTCTGGCTCACCAATACGTGGCATTGTTTGGTTACCAGTCATTTGACGGCCAGCACCAAATTGAGAAATGCCAGTCATAGAAGCTTGGATATTTGTCGCTACCCCACCTGGAGCAATCCCGTTACAACGGATGCCTGAGTTTGCGTACATGTAGGCAGTATTTCTCGTTAAACCTGTAACAGCGTGTTTAGAAGCTGTGTACGCAGCACCTGCACGAGCACCACGTAAACCACCAGCAGAGATGTTATTTACGATTACGCCGTGACCTTGCTCAAGGAAGATGTTTGTTGCGATACGCATTGCACGCATTACACCGGTTGTATTTACTGCGAAAATACGATCCCATTTTTCATCTGTAATTTCACCAACTGGCTCCATACCGTCCATGATTCCAGCATTGTTTACTAAAATATCTAATTTACCAAAAGCAGCTTTTGTTTCTTCAAACATACGCTCGATGTCAGCTAATTCAGCCACATTTGCACGGTTTGCGATTGCTTCACCGCCTGCTGCTTTAATGCCTTCTACTACTGCTTGTGCGCCTTCGAAATTATAGTCAGAAACTACTACTTTCGCGCCTTCTTTTGCATATAATTCAGCAATTGCTTTCCCCATACCAGAAGCTGCACCTGTTACGATTGCTACTTTACCTTGTAATTTCATATAAAAATCCCCCTCTAATATATTGTACATCTGTTCAATAAAATTATAATATATAATTGAAAGCGCATTCAATAAACACATTTACAATTTTTGTACGATATCCAACAAAAAATTAAATAACGTTCAAAAAGGGGGAATATTGTTTGAATAAAAATGATTTACGTGTTGTGAAAACGAAAAATGGCATACATCAGGCATTGCTCCATTTGTTACAAAATAAACCGTTAACGCAAATTAAAGTAACTGAACTTTGTAAAGAAGCGAATATTAACAGAGGGACATTTTATTTTCATTATGAAGAAGTTGGGGATGTGTTTAAGGAGTTATTCGAAGAAATGATGCTCGATTTAAAAGAATCTTATGATGAACCTTACAAACAGATGCATCCTTTTACGATTGAAACATTAGACCCAAATACTATTCGTATCTTTCATCACATCAAAAAATATGAAGATTTTTATAACATTGTGCTCTCTGAAAATGTATCAATGACTTATTATTACATGCTATTTGATGCAGTACGTTCTATTTTTATAAATGATGATCATACAAGAGCACACGAACATGTAAATGGTTATTTCTATTCATATACAACGAATGCTATTTTA
>JBJEFO010000328.1:0-9504 GCA_051874135.1 Lysinibacillus sp. | reverse complement strand
ATGCGTAAGTTCATACGGCTTTTTCTAATAAATTCAGTAGTGAAGTGGAAATATAATAGTTACAAAGATTTACAATCGTATTAAAATTCACATATAATGGACTATTTCTTGTATAATAAAAAATAACCTTTATTTTCTATTTATTTCTAGTTATAATTTAGGTTGAAGGAATCAATGACGATGGTTATAACTAGGTGTTTAGTTTTAGTTTGTGGAATGCGGTAAAAGAATGTGAAGACTTTTTGAATGGAAATACGTTAAATGATACGAAAATCGTAACAAATGATATTTTTTTATCTAATATAAAATGTTTTAGATAAAAAAATCTGAATTTTAACAAAACATTGCATCTATAGAAAATGCTTACATTTAGATATAATAGTAGTAAGATAAGGGGTGATTCTATGGGAAAAGGACGCATGTTACTTGTAAGCGGTATCATATCGATTTGTTTTGCGGCGATTGTGATTGTAGCGCTTCTCTTTATAAGTGAAGATAACCCGCTAAAGAAGTTGCTAGATAAACCAGCAGAAAATGCAAATGCTGCAACAGAACAACCAAGTGAAGAAGAAGTACATATAGAAGATTCCTATGTAGGAATTAGAACGATAACAGATGAGCTAGGTGTTCATGATATTTTATTTGAATCTGGCACTGTAGCTCATACCGCAACATCAGGACCGATTCAACTAACGGTGACAGATGTGCGTTTAGAGCAATTAACACCAGCAAATGATAAAATCAAAACCGCATTAGAGGAGCGGGATCCATCAACAGTCGCTATTTTAAAAGTGGTCATTGAAAATAATGGAGCACAGCCTGTTATCTTTAATATTGACGATGCAAAAATAGTTGCAGATAGTAATGAAAAGGTCGTTTTAAATCCAAAACTTTCAACCGTTTTTGGCTCGAATTTTCAAGCGAATGAGACAAAGCAGGGTACTTTGATCATTGACTTTCAATCCAAACCACGAGATATTGCAAGTATCCAATTAAAAGTAGCTACTGCTTATGATAAAAATTACGATGAAATAGGCGATCCAATCATTTTAAAAATACCGATGTATTAATTGATTTATGAGAAAAGCGCGAATGGAAAATTCCATCCGCGCTTTTTTTTATCGTTTCTCTAGTTTAGCTAATTCTTCTGGGCTAACGTTTACTCGTTTTAAGAACAATGAAAGCACAAGCGCTACTAACGTAATAATTGTAGCGATAAAGAATGAATATTGAATCCCATCTAGTAATGCTAACGCTTTAATTTGAGCAAAATCTGCTTCCGTAGCGGTTGTCATATTTAAACTAGCTGCTAATTCAGTACCTTTTTCTACTGCTAAACTGTTCATTAGTGTAACGAAAACAGCTGTACCAATTGAACCGACGACTTGTTGCGCTGTATTATTAACTGCTGTACCGTGTGGGTTTAAGCGAGTCGGTAATTGGTTTAATCCATTTGTCATAATCGGCATCATGATCATCGACATACCGAACATACGTATTGTGTAAATGAACACGATATATGTGTAAGTTGAATCAATTTGTAATTCAGATAATAAGTATGTTGAATAAGCGGTAATTGTTAAACCAGTTAGTGCTAATGCACGTGGTCCAAATTTATCGAATAATCTACCTGTAATTGGAGACATAATCCCCATTACAATCGCTCCTGGTAGCATCATTAAGCCCGAATCAAGCGGTGAAATACCACGAACATTTTGAACGTAAGCAGGTGTTAAAATCATACCTGAGAACATAGCTGCTGCAGTAACCATCGAGATGACTGAACCTAATGCGAACATCGGGTATTTATAGACGCGTAAATCTAAAAGTGGTTGTTCTAAACGGAATTGACGTACGACAAACCATACAAGACCGATTGTACCAACAACTAAAAAGGCGATTGTTTGTGTTGATGTCCAACCTTCAGTACTTGCAATCGAACAGCCGTAAAGTAATCCACCAAATCCAACAATAGATAATACAACAGAAAACGCATCAAGTGTTGTTGGGCGTGTATCCATGACGTTTTCTAATTTCCAAAATGCTAAAACTAAGCTAATGATAGCGAAAGGTAAAATCATTTCGAAAAGTAAACGCCAGTCATAGTATTCAACGATATATCCAGATAATGTAGGACCAATTGCTGGTGCCGTAATCATTACAAGACCGAAAATCCCCATTGCAGTACCGCGTTTTTCACGTGGGAAGCTGACTAACATAATGTTCATTAATAACGGTCCCATTACGGAAGAACCTGCAGCTTGAATCATACGACCTGCTAGTAAAAAGCCGAAATTTGGTGCAAATGCTGCAATCGCAGTTCCGACTGTAAATAATCCCATTGATGTTAAAAATAACGTTCGGTTTTTAAAGCGAGTAATTAAGAATGCTGAAACAGGAATTAATACACCACTCACCAGCATGTAACCTGTTGCAAGCCATTGAACTGTTGCATAATTCTCAATTTCTAAATCCACCATAATTGACGGCAATGCTACATTTAGTAGCGAGTTATTCAGGAAAGATACGAACGCCCCGAAAAATAAAATTGCAATCATTAAATACGGCGGTTTATGTTCTTTCATGCCAGTATTCATTTGTTTCCCTATCTTTCTATTATTTATTTTCTTCACTCGAACGATTTTATACTACGAGTATAAATTTATCAACAAAAAATAATCATCAGTCCAAATTTATTGAATCCATTTTATTTTCATGTATACTAAGAACAAAGAAATTTGAAGGAGACATTATGAATAAACGTAAAAAAATAGTAGCTGAGCATGCTCTAGCTCTTTTTATTGAAAAAGGAATTGGGCAAACGTCTATTCAAGATATTTTAGATCGTGCTAGCATTTCGAAAGGTACGTTTTATAATTATTTTTCATCAAAGCACGAGTGTGTTAGTGCTATTTTAGAACAGGCTCGTTATGATGCTACGTTAGCGCGAGCGGAAATTATGATAGGAAAAGACCCTCGAGATGTGAATGTACTCGTAGAACAAATTACGGTCCTTTCAACTATTAATCAATCCCGCGGCTTAAGTTTAGTATTCGAAGAAATTTTGCACTCCGGTGATACGGAACTAAAAAAACTTGTTTTAAAATATCGTATATTAGAATTACAATGGCTTGCCTCACGTTTAACGGAAGTTTTTGGCGATGAAATTGAAGAGTATGCATATGAAGCAGCTATTTTATTTTATGGAATGATGCAACACCTATCATTTACTGCTAAACTCATCCACCAAAATACACTTGAGACTAAAGTAATCGCTGAAACGATCATGAAATATTTAAAGATAATTGTTCAGCTGATGGTAACTGAAAAAACAGCAGTCCTCGATAGCCAAAATTTAAATGTATTTATCGGCTCATTTAGTAAAGTAGAATTATCGATAGCTGAATGTATTGAACAATTTGAAGCATTTCAACGCCAACCAGGCTTTACAAAATCACAGCAGGATGTAACAGATGCTTTAATGGATGAAATAAAGCAACAATCGCCACGTGAAATAGTTGTCGATGCATTACTTCGCGCATTTACAAATGAATTTAAGGATACAGTTTTTGCAAATGAAGTAAAGGAATTAGCAAGTATTCTATGGTATATTAATAAGCAAAAAAAAGTCATTAATTGATGGCATCTATATAAGGTAGCATGTGAAGTTGGAGTGAATTTCATATGCTATTTTTATTTTTTGTTAAGGTTATTTTTGTTAAAATTAGGAGTGGAAGGTTTTGGGTATCTAGATGTCTAAATTCCCATAAAAAAGAAAGGTGGAAAAGGTTTGAAGACAACATGGCAAAGAGAGGATGTAACAACGCATTATTTGCAAAAAGTACGAGGAGGAATCCCGTTTGGTGCAGAGCAAGCTAGCTTAATGCTAGAAGTAGTAAAGCATTTTGTAAAGGAACCGAAGTTAATTATGGACTTAGGGTGTGGAAACGGTTTTTTAGCAGAGATTTTACTGCGTACGTATCCTACAGCGAAAGCAATGTGTATGGATCATTCTGCACCGATGATTGAGCAGGCAAAAGTACATATGGAGCCATTTCAAAATCGATGTGAAATCATATTAGCCGATTTTAGCAAGCAAATAACTGGATATGCCGAACCAAATAGCGTAGATATCATTGTTTCAGGCTATGCCATTCATCATTTACCTCACGAAATGAAAAAAGCATTATACAAAGAAATTTACAATTTACTAAAACCAGGTGGTATTTTTATCAACGTTGAACATACCGCTTCTGCCACAACAGAGCTTGAAAAATTATATGATAAGTTGTTTGTTGATCATTTAGTTGAATTTAATAAAGGCGATAGAGAAGAAATTGCAAGTGAATACTACGCCCGACCAGATAAAGCCGATAATATTTTAGAACGAGTAGATGTTCAAGTCGGCTGGTTAAGGGATATTGGTTATCAACATGCAGACTGTTACTTTAAATGGATGGAGCTTGCTGTGTTTGGTGGGGTTAAGTAATGAAAGCTTGGGGGGGTGTATAGATGATAAAGGCAGTATTATTTGATTTAGATGGGACGTTATTGAATCGAGATGCTTCTGTTCAATGCTTTATAGAAAACCAATACGAAAGGTTTATCAAGCATCTAAAACACATTCCAAAAGAAGTCTATGTAGAGCGATTTATCACATTAGATAATAGGGGATATGTATGGAAGGATAAAGTATATACACAACTAACGAAAGAATTGAACATATCATCTGTATCAGTTGGAGAATTGTTAGATGATTATGTATCTGAATTTCGACAGCATTGTATTCCATTTGAAGGTTTAAGAGAACTGTTAGATGAATTAAAAAGTTTAAATTTAAAGCTCGGTATAATTACAAATGGGTTCGGTCAGTTTCAATTAGATAATATTAAAGCTCTAGGTATTGAGAAAGATTTTGATGTAATTAGTATTTCGGAATGGGAAGGTATAAAAAAGCCAAGCCTTGAAATATTTGAAAGAGCATTAAAGAAGTTGCAAGTGGAGCCGGCTACAAGTGTATTTATCGGTGATCATCCGATGAATGATATCGAGCCACCGAAAAAAGTAGGAATGATTAGCATTTGGAAAAAAGATGTAGCTTGGCAGGATGTAAAAGCAGATTACACAATCGAGCATCTAAAAGAAATACCAGCTATTATTAGAGATATATAGAACGTAAAAACATGTACGCACTTTTTAGGAACGTACATGTTTTTTATATTATTCAATCACTCCACAGGCAATACGGTCACCGGAATTACCTGCTGGATTTGTTTTGTAGTCGTCTGGGCCAGCATGAATAATAATAGAACTACCGTCATCATCAAGCAATGAAATATCTTTTCCTTTTTCTAATGAAATTTCATTTGTCACAAACTGCACTTCTAATGAGCCGTTTTCTTCGATTTCAAGATTTGGAAGGTCTCCAGCATGTTTTCCATTAGGATTTAAATAACCGTGCTCCTTACCGTGAGGATTAAAATGAGCACCTGCTGATTCGAATGTTGGTTGCTCACATTTGCCGACCTCATGAATGTGAATTGCATGTGGTCCCGGAGGCAAGTTCGATAATACAGCAAACATTTCAACACCTGCTGTCGTTTGTGTTAACTTGATGTCTCCTACAGATTCACCTTTATTGTTGACCATTTTCGCTATGGCAGTTATCGCTTCTTTTTCAGAGCTATTAACAGGTAGTGATTCTTGTGAATCTTTTTGGAATAAAGAACAACCGGCTAATAGAAACGACATAAGGACTATTGATAAGAATTTATACATGAAAATCCTCCTTAACTTTTATTGGTAGGCGAGAAAATTTATTATTTTTCCCACCTTTTAAAGTACAATCTCTCGATAATAGAAGTTCGAGACACTTATTGTTAAGCGTTGCCGAAAAAAAAGAGGAATATTCTTGAAAAATCCTTTTTCTTAATAAAGTTTTCTTTATAATTCAGAAAAAGGGGGTTATTCACTGTATATTTGTGTAAGATATTGTAAAATAGAGGGAAAGTGTCTTTCTGTATAAAATAAATGTTGCGCGACAAAAGGAGGAGGCTATATGTCACATTTAATAAGAAGGGCAACAATTGATGATGTAATACAAATTTCGAATCTATACGTTACTAGTTTGAAAAATACGTTTAACGGTATATTTAGTGAGGGATATTTATCCAAAATGACGCCTGCAAGCAAATATCAACAATGGAAGAGAAATATAGAAAATCCAAACAACATAGTGCTTGTATTAGAACATGATCAAGAAATTGTAGGGATGATAGTAGGGGCATTTGTGAGTGAAGGGGGAGAAACGAGTAATCAAGGAAATATATTAGCAGTTTATATAAATCCAGATTATAAAAGAATGGGTTACGGAAAAAATTTAGTTACGGCATTATTCGATGAATTCAAGAAGCGTAATATTACGAAATGTGTTGCTAATGTGTTTAAAAATAATCATAATAAGGGATTTTTTGAGCGTGTTGGAGGCGTATTAGTAGATGAACGTCCCGTTGATGAAGCGCACGTTATTTCTATTTTTGTTTATAGCTGGGATAAAATTTAATCGAGGAAAATACAAAATAAGCGAAAGAAACGAACCGTTTCTCTTGCTTATTTTTGTGGATAAAAGATAGCAACTTGCCCTTCTAAAAGTGCAAGTTGTGTTTCTCAATAGGAAAGATAAATTGTTGACTACAAACATGCTCGCTATTTTCATACGTTCGTTCTGTAAATTGCCACCCGGTATTCGTTAATCGGATGACAGTTGAGCATCTTGTCCCATAGCCTGCAAAGTGAATAAAAATAGCGGATAAATTTCGTTCTAGCTCAAGTGATACGCCTGTCGATGGTAGTGCCTCATCCGGCGCTTTTGTACGATTAGTTAAAATCGCAAATAAATCATCATCCGAAAATGAAGGATCAGATAACACATGAGCCAACTTAGATTTTAATAATTCAACTTTTGGCCAAGGGGTATTAACAGTCGCATTGGACAAGCCGTGAATACCAGGCTGTAATTTTGTTATTGTATCGATTATATTATTGTAATGAAATAGTTGCTCTCCATCAAAAAGTAGTACATTAAATGGTCCATATAAATGATGTTTTTGTTGTAAATGTTGCGCAAATTCCTTTGCACTATCTTCGCTGTTTAAAAAATCAGTTGCTATTTGCCCACGTGAATATGTACCTCGCTCGGGTAAAGAGGGGTTTCGAAAATTCGTAATCGCGACAAAGCGGCCTGTTTTACTAACACCTAACCATGAGCCACCTTGCTCTGCATCACGCCCAGCTAAAATGTGTGGTGCGTTTTGCCAAATATGAGCGACTTCCGTTTTTCGTACATAAAATTCATCTCGATTTGCAGCGATAATTAACGGGAATTCAGCGTGCGTCTTAAAACTAACAGCAATAATACACATATTTTCACAACCTTTCTAACACTATATTAATAGCAATATACGAGATTTTTAAGTTCAACTTATATACTATTACGGATAAGTTAAAGTTTGTAAAGTATCTTCTTTTCATTAAGAAAGAGACACCCATTTAGGATGGCTCCTTTAAGTTTAAGCTGGCGTATATTTATTTTTTACATCTACATCACGCACTTCGACTTCATGCATTTCAACGTGCTGTAAGTCAATTTTATTGTAAAATTCATTAAACTCACTAAGTAAGTACTGCCAAATTTCCTCTTGTTTTTCTAAAGTCATGGCTGCTAAATCTTCGATACCATTCATTTTTTTATGCCAATTTTCCCTATTTAAAGAGATTGGCACAAAGAATGACACATTCGTATTGACGAGCAATGTTTCCGAACTATAAAGCAGTTGAGGATCATGTGACTCCAAATAAACAATCGGATGAACATAAACATCCACATCTACATGGAACGTCATTTGACAACTAATTAAGAAACATTCTTTATATAAAATAATTTGCTCAATTTGTACGTGCTGACAATCGGTTAATTCCTTTGGTACAAAATGGCCTGGGAATTGATAATCTCCATGAACAGCAGAAGGCTTCAGTTTCAACAGCTTTTCCATAATTTCAAATTCGATATCATCAATTAAATGATGTGCGATAATGTCGTTAAGAACGGAAACATTTAGATTTGCTTTAGCAAATTGCACTAAATATTCGCCTAATATTTCATCGACATTGGACGTTAAGCTAAAGCGCAATAGCTCAGGGAAATAATTAAGATAGCCTCTAACCGATTTGAAACAAAGCTTCATCCCATGATGTGCTAAGTTCGGGTGGGGAAGAAAGGCATCCATGTTATTTAACCGGCGAACATCGGCAAAGTGTTCGATTTTATTCGTAATAAAATAACTGTCCTGTAAGTCATGAGCGGAAATATAGTTTACATATGTATACCATGTAATCGCTTCTTGGATATTTTTACGATAACAATGCTGGCCTTCAACATCTTGCATTGGATGAAAAAAAGGCTCAACTGGTGATAGCTCAAGTTCAATTACTTTGTGTAAAATTCGTTCGTCTAGTGAGATGATTTGAATGACACCATCATGCACATTTTGTAAGAAGTTTTCCTCAAAATACTGCACTAGCTCTTCTTCTGTAACATGTACTGTTACAGTGCTTTTCTTTAATAAATAATTCATATGATGTGCCGCATATTTTGCATCCGTAATGAGCTTCGCATATTGACTTTGAAAATGATGAAGGACATCTTTATATACCGATTCACTAATGAATAGCTGAATATGACCATCTTTTGCAAGACGCTTCAGCAAGGACAAGTAGCCAGTTTTTAAAAAAGGATCTTTATATAAAATGTTTGCATCTAAAAAGACTTGCATTCAAACCATCCCTTCTTTGTAACTAAATTACTTTAAATTGTAACACGAAAAATTTAACGTGGATATGACGGTTATTTAGTAGGGATTGGTGAATTTTATTATAATTAAAATGAAGGTACTTGAAAAATTCCACGTATAAACACAATACATCCTATGTTGCACATCTTGTTTTTTATGCAAAGTTTAATGAAAGGCGTGAGGTGCTTATTTTTTTTGTTTTCTAAGTTTATTTAATTCTGCTTTCAAGTATTTGTTTTCTCTTTCTAATTCTTTAATTTTATTCGCATTAGCGTTATTATCGTTGTTGCGATTTTTGTTTAATGTTTGCAGTTCTTCTATCGCTCGGACAGCTGCTATTGTAGCGACTATATCACCGAAAGTTTGAATAGAACCACCAATGACAGCAAGTGTAATCGCATCAGTGCCATCAAAATTTTCGCTTTGTTTTCCTTCAAGCGCAAGAGCATCGGAAAGTGTAGATATACCCTCACCTAAGGTTATTAGAGCGGCACTAATGATTGCTAGTTTGGCTGCGTTGTTTTCTTCATTTTGAAGAAACTGTTTCATGAAATTCGTATTAAATTCTTTATTATTAGGCAAAGTTCAACCCCCATACTATACGTTGTTACAACAATATATGTAGGCAATTTAAACGAATGTAGGCTGACTTTGC
>JBJEFO010000327.1:35167-39495 GCA_051874135.1 Lysinibacillus sp. | reverse complement strand
ATTAGTCCAGATTCAGCAACTACCTCTTTTTGAGTTGTCTCTTCTGATTGTGTCTTCTCTTTTCCTTCATCCTGATTTGATGTTTCATCTGTATTACATGCTGTCAGTGTTAATGCTAGAACACTCGCTAAAAAAAATTTTAAAAATTTCATATTCCATTTCCTCCATAAAATTAATTGATTATCATTATCATTTAGCATGTTACACCAATTGATAATGATAATCAATAAGTAATTAGAAAAAATGCTCAAAAATAAGAGATTTTTCACTTTCAACAAATTAATTCCTTGCGCCTTTATTTGTTGTATGGTTTAATCTAGTTGATTATCATTCTCAATACAAGGATTAGGAGGAATTATTAATGATTACAGTTACAAATCGTCTACAAGTTAAAAAAGGGATGGGTGCAAAAATGGCACCGGCTTTCACTTCAGGGAAATCGTTATTAGACTTCGAAGGCTTCCAAAAAGTAGAAGTAAACGTATCAACTCAGTATGATGAATACGATGAAATGCAAGTTATGATGTACTGGGATACTAAAGAACAATTCGAAGTTTGGCGTAACTCTGATGCATTCAAAAACACTCACAAACGCGAAGGTGGAAATTCAGAGGATTCACCAGTAATTAAAAGCGAAATTGTCATCGCTGAAATTGTTTCTGTATTAACTAAATAATCCCTAAGGAGTTTAACTTAATGATTCATGTTATTTTTTATGCCTATGGCGCACCAACCTCTATTGATGATGTAGAAGATCTTTTCAGTCATGTATTAAAGGGAAAAAAAGTACCTAGTCCAATGTTGGATAATTTAAGAACAGCATTTTTAAAAAGTGGATTCCCAGATTTTATAACAAGTTCATCTAGTCGTATCGCGAAAGGTTTAGAAACCCTTTTAAATGAACGCTTAACAGAGGAAGTAAAAGTATTAAACGCTTATAAGCATACTGCACCATTTATCGATGATGCTATTGCTCAGGCAATCGC
This sequence comes from Lysinibacillus sp., assembly GCA_051874135.1. Classification (GTDB taxonomy): domain Bacteria; phylum Bacillota; class Bacilli; order Bacillales_A; family Planococcaceae; genus Lysinibacillus_B. Next base: position 38,509 of record JBJEFO010000327.1, on the reverse strand, counting down.
AGAAAATACGACAAAAATCGTGACACTTGCCATTAACCCTATCCATTCAGAATCTGGTGGTGGTGTAGTACATGCTGAAGTTGCATCTTTACTTGAAGCTAAAGGTATTCAGCATATCGCAATTAACAACTGGCACTTAAATTCAGACATTATTTCTGTATTTTCTGATCGTGTAAGTCGTGCATTAAATTGGCTTCCTAAAAAAGTACACTCAAACGCACATATTTTATTTACTGTACATAGCCAACCTGTCGACGAGGAACGAAACAAACCCTATATCGAGCAATTTGAACAGCTTGCAACTGCTATTGCAAACAAGGTAGGAACACATAACTTCCATATTACGTATCGTTCTGCACATGGCAAAGCAGGATGGTTAGGTCCAGATGTTTGTGCTCATATCCGAACACTTCATTCAAATGGTGCAGAAGGAATCGTAACTTGCGAACTACTTTCTTTAACCGCTGATGTTGAATCATATTTTGAAATTGGTGAAGAATGTAAAGAGCTTTGTAAGGAGCTAAACCTTCCATTTGCAGTAAGTGAATTCCCTAATGATAGCTTTGATACAGTTAATGCTTTGGCTAAGCTAGTTGAAAAATCAATTTAAAACATAAAAAAGTTCGAGAATCGAAATCATTCTCGAACTTTTTTATTTAAGGCGCTTTTACGAACGGACGAAAACGGGTACCTCAAGATTTCAATCGAGTGATGTCCCATTGTTGTTCGATCGACAATTTATAATTCGTCAGATATACCAAGAATAATAATCCCTAAAATGACTAACGCCACGACCGCATATTGACCTTTTGTTAGCTTTTCTTTTAAGAAAATGCGTGATAGTAAAATCGAGAAAATACTATACGACGCAATCATCGGTGCTGAAATAATCGCGTTACCTGCCATTGCAAATACATAGAAAAATTGACCGATAGTTTCAAAAATAGCGGCTGAAATACGAGTACCTTCCTTAAATGGATTAACCGTAACACCTTTAAAGAAATGTAAGTATAAGAAAATAATGAACGCACAAATCGCAAATGTAAATTCATAGGCAAGTAGGGCGTTATCTTCACTAATTAGCTTCAGCTCATCTAAGTAAATACCGTCTAAAAACGTACCAGCACCATCTAAAATCGCATATAAAATAGGAAATAAAATCGCAACAAAGCCAATTTGATACTTTCTATCATCCGCCGTTAATGTATGACGAATTTCATTTAACTCATAGCGACGTTCAAGCACACCTAAGAATACGACACCAATCGTAATACAGGCAATCCCAATTAACTCTAACGAACTAAACGTATGCGAGAAAAAGATAAATAGTAAAAGACTCGTAATAACACCTGAAGAATTTTGAATCGGTGAAGAAATAGAAAGGGCGATGTAACGTAGACCGATATAGCCAATCGTCATCGATAAAATATAGAAAAACGATACCGGTAAATATTTCACAAGCTCGAAAAACTCAAACGTTAAATCGTTCCAAAGCATGTAAAAAAGTCCGTGTACACCCATGACAATCCCGACCATGATGACGATTTTGAAATGGCTATACTTATCTTCTGGATTTGACCCTTTTTTATAGAAAAGGTCCGCACAGCCCCAAGCTAGAGCTGTTAGTAATGCAAATAAAAACCACATAATAAACTCCTTTTAACAATGATTAACGTTCTAAATTATATAGCATTGTATCTTATAAAAGATACAGCGATATTTTGGAAAAAAACAACTAAACTAACTACAATTATTAAACTAAGCTGTACCGTTACTTCAATAAGAAATTCTTTAATCCTTTTTTAAACAATAAGAAAAAAGCGAATTCCAAAATCGGAATCCGTTTTTCGTAAATTATACTAATAACCCAATTATAGGTAACTCAGTGCGCTGTCTAACTATTTCATAATTTTGATACTACATTACTGAATTCTTTATTTTGTACTAATAAAAAAGCTCTAACCATATTCTTATACAATGAAAAAATAAAAAGGTGGTTAGATTGTTGATAAAAGTTAAAGTTGGTTTACGACCGATTGTGAGTAATATCAATTTACCGACTGTTTTAAAAACAGCTATCCTTCCAGGTGACACATTCGAAAGTTTATTTATTGCAACCCAAGTAGGGGAAATCTTTTACGTAGGAAATGGAATAATCAAAACTTTTTTAGATATTCGCTCTCGAATACTAAAACTAGGTACTTCTCGTGGTGGATATGATGAACGAGGTTTGCTTGGATTAGCCTTTCATCCTGGATTTCATTATAATGGTTTGTTTTACCTTCATTATTCCGTAGCTGGCACACAAGGTCTAGGTGCTCTTCAAGAACCTTTTACCCCTAACCCTTGTGATCCCAAAACCTTAAACTTAAAGTGGGTGAATAGAGAAAATCAATATGATCATATTGATACAGTTGAAGAATGGATTTTACAATCGAATAATCAACCTCAAAAACGACGGACATTACTTAATTTAAGAAGGCCATTTTTCAATCATAACGGTGTCAATAGCTTAAACTTTTCACCTGAAACAGGAAAACTAATTTTAACGACCGGAGATGGTGGATCAGGCTATGATCCATTTAATTTAAGCCAGAATGATATAGAAATAGCTGGTAAAATAATTGAAATTGATGTAGATAAGGATATATTTATTAATAATCCACCCGTAGTCACACGTTTCGATGAACTTCCCCTGCCTATACAGGAAACACTTTCGGTCATTGCTAAGGGTGTTCGAAATATACCGGGCATTACATTTCAAAGGTTTTATAATCAGTGTATAAAATATGTAGGAAATGTCGGACAGGATTTAGTAGAGTCCATTTTTTCATTTGTTCATTATAAGCCAATACCTGTTACCCAGCTTACTCAAACTGCTCAAGAAGGATTTATTAATTTTGGTTGGCGAGGGTGGGAAGGAGCTATTCCTACTTCCGTTATAAAGGACTGCTCTACAAATTCGACTTCGGATGAGAAAACAATTGCTTATTACAATGATGCAGTAAAAACTTCAGTGCAGCGTCTTCAGCCTCTAACTAGTTATTTTCATAAAGATCCTCGTCCCAATAAGTTTGAAGGATCCGCACTTACAGGAGTGCAAGTCTATTCGGGGAATGGAATCCCAAGTTTAACAGGAAGCGTTATCTTTACTGATTTTGCCCGCAATGAAGAATCCCCACCTCCCAAAAGAGGAGTTTTAGCTTATACCCATGCAAGAACAGATTGTAAACTAAATGATTTTAGTGTTATTGAAACCGATTATAATTTTGATTCCGGGTCAGCTTATTATGTTAGTTTAGGAGCGAACCTTAATCAAACTAGACTATATTTAGGGGTTTA
>JBJEFO010000327.1:0-35067 GCA_051874135.1 Lysinibacillus sp. | reverse complement strand
CTTAACCCTTTTTCATATAATCGATAAATAATAGCTGCTATTTGCGCTCTTGATACGGAATCATTAGGGCCAAATCGACCATCAGCGTAGCCATTTAAAATTCCTTCTTGTTTCATCGTTTCAATTGCTATGTATGCCCAATGATTGTGGTCTACATCACTAAATGAATTCTTTTGATTATTTATAGACTGGCTATAAAAACCTGCATTATAAAGTATTTGTGCCATTTGCGCTCTAGTTATAATGGCATTAGGAGCGAAACGTCCATCACCAAGCCCATTCATGATTTTATGTTGGGCAACTAAATTAATGACATCGAAAGCCCAATGGTTTTGATCCACATCGCTAAATGAAATTTTTTCATTTGTTGGTGTCAGTTCTAAAAAATTACTTATAATTTTAGCGGCTTGAGCTCTTGTTATTGGATTATTCGGCTTATATGTTCCATCAGGATAGCCAGAAATCCAACCCTTTTCTGCTAAAAACATAATTTCTTTTTCAGCCCAATGCCCTACTACATCTCGGAATTTTTTATTATCATATTGAGTTAAATTCCAGTCGTCTATTATCTTGCCTACTTTATTTCGATAGTATTCACCACCCAAATGATTATATCCAGCTTCAGCAATATCGTATAAATACTCTTTAGCTGCTTTCTCTAAACTCCAGCCATTTTTAATTCTTTGTTCATAGTTTGTTTTTGCGAAACGATATCTTGAATTTAATAGTAAGTTTCCCGCTAAATAATCAACCGCTTCTTTAGAAGAATTAAACTTACGATACCAGTTATCTCTTCTTTTACTTTCGTCGAATATTTTTCGATCATATCCATAATCGACCAAAACAGGTACCGGTTCATAATCTTCATCAGGTTGCCCTTTTAGTTGCCAAGCATTTTTCGGGTTATATCCCCATACTTTTATACCAAAAAAATTATTCGCATGTATCGCTATTCTTGTTGTTCCATAACCACTTTCAAGAATTGCCATGCCAATCATAGCACTAGCGGGAATTCCCCATTTTCCATTTGCCTCCATTGCGGGAATAGAAATTTTATTAATAAAACTTTCTTTCATTTGGGTAGATACATTTGAATATGTAGATAAATAAGCATTACTATTTCTACCTAGCTGTGCATCTTCAAATGGTACGGGGTTAATTTTTGATGCACTTGATACCATCAAGTTTACATTCGCAGTTAGTAACAAAATTATAAGAAATATCGCTACTTTTCTTGTATTTCTCAATTGTAAATCTCCTTTTATATGAAACTCAAACGATATTATCATAGCAGTTTTTTTGTTACTAATAGAGGAGAATCACTTATTTTGCCAGTAGCAATTCATGGCTATATTGCCGCGCTTTTCATAAGTTCCATTCATTCCGATAAACAAAAAGAAACCACCATTCATCCTTTAAGGACAAATGATGGTTTGTGTTTATTATTGTAATTGCAACTGCACCTTTCTAAAAAGATAGGTTCTTCAATTACTTCCCACTATAATGAGTTTCGCGACGGGGAAAATGAATAATGGTTTCTCGTCCAATAGTTTTTACCAAATAAAAGTAGACGGTCAATTAGAGGCGCGTGTGAAACAGGCACTTCTAACCGTCTGCTTTTTGAATTTACTAAATTAAACCAGCTCCAACCAAGCAACCGCTTCGCAATGCGTCGTATGCGGGAACATGTCCACCGGTTGAACTTCCTGCGTTTTGTAGCCACCATCCTCTAAAATGCGGAGGTCGCGGGCTAAGGTTGCTGGGTTGCATGATACGTAGACGACACGTTTTGGCTTTTGCTCGATAATTGTGTTGAGTAATGCTTCGTCACAGCCTTTGCGTGGTGGATCGACTACGAGAACGTCTGCTTCCTTGCCTTCTTTGTACCAGCGAGGGATGACTTCTTCGGCCGCGCCTGCTTCAAAATACGTATTTGTAAAGCCATTAAGCTCGGCGTTGCGTTTAGCATCTTCAATTGCTTGTGGGACGATTTCAACGCCCATTACATAGCCTGCTTTTTGTGCTAAAAATAGCGAGATGGAGCCGATGCCACAGTATGCATCGATAACACGCTCGTTGCCTTCTAGCTGTGCATAGTCAAGCGCTTGCTTGTACAGCACTTCTGTTTGTTCCGGGTTTACTTGATAAAACGAACGAGCTGAAATTTCAAAGCGTACATTGCCAATTGTATCTTCAATCGTATCTTTACCCCATAGTGTAATCGTTGTATCGCCAAAGATGACGTTTGTTTTCTCGCCGTTTACATTTTGTACAATCGACGTTACGTTCGGTACAAGGCGTTGAATGACTTCGATTGCCGCTTCTTTTTGCGGGAATTTGCGTGATTTTGTGACAAGTACGACCATTACTTCATTCGTTGCACGCCCTTTTCGTACAACGACATGGCGTAGCTGTCCGCTATGTGCAGCTTCGTTATACGGTTGGATACCTAATTTAGCGAGCTCTCTTTTTAGCCCTGTTAAAATAGCATCCGCTTCGCCTGTTTGGATTAAACAACGCTCCATGTCCACGATGTTATGGGATTTCGTTTTATAAAATCCTGCAATAGCAGCTTCTTCCCCTTGTGCAAATGGGATTTGTGCTTTATTGCGGTAGTTCCATGGGTTGTCCATGCCCTTTACAGGTAATACAGGTGCATCGATTTTGCCTAAACGTTTCATGACGTTTTCGACCATCTTTTGCTTCCATTTTAGTTGTCCTTCGTACGATAAATGCTGTAACTGACAGCCGCCACATTGCTTAAAGTATTCACAAGGTGCCTCTATTCGGTCAGGTGATGGCTCGATTATTTCAACGACTTTTGCAAAGCCGTAGTTTTTTAATGTTTTTAAAACATGCACTTCCACTGTTTCTTGTGGCAATGCCCCTTGGATGAATAGCGGATAGCCATCTATTTTGGCTACACCGTTACCATCATGTGTTAAATCTTCTATATAAACTGTTGCGCGGTCATTCTTTTTTACCGGTGCGCTCATATAATTCGCCCCCTCATTTCAATTCTTCTATTGTAGCACGAGCATGTAAAAAGTGCATTGTTAGTACTAGTTATTTGCACATAAAAAGCTTGCGAAACATTAGTCGTTTCACAAGCCTTTCGTTTACACGCGATCGATTTCGCGAATTTCATTAATTGGTACAAACACTTCGATATGGCGTTTTAAGTTGACGAATTCTGCTGGTGCATCGCCACCGTATTCGCCGTCTAAATTTAAATGTACTTCTCCCGTTGTCGTCACTTTGACACGCTTTGCTTTACGGTAAATGACACGAGGGTCGTTTAAATGCTCCCCTCTAGCAGCAAGGGCGATTATTCTTCCAAACTCGGGTAATGAACAAGCCTCTAGTGCCATTACGGTAAACAAGCCGTCGTTAATAGATGCATCTGGTGCAATTTTCTCAAAGCCTCCAACGGAATTCGTTAATGCACATAAGAACATCATCTTCTCGCCGTCAAATACTTCATCATCTATTTCCAAACGCATATGTGTCGACTTAATAGAAGGAATCATTTCAATTCCTTTAACATAATAAGCAGCCGGTCCAAGAATCGTTTTCATCTTACTCGTTACTTCATATGTTAGTTCCGTTAAACGACCACCTGCTGCAATATTGATGAAATACTTTTCATTGTTCATTAAACCAACATCGACTGGAATCGTGTTCCCGGCAATAATAATATCTACCGCTTCATCAATTTTACGTGGAATATGAACCGCGCGTGCGAAGTCATTCGTCGTCCCCATTGGAATTAATCCTAGCTTCGGACGATTTTCGCATTGACTAATACCAGACACCACTTCATTTAATGTTCCGTCACCACCGACAGCAATGACAATATCAAACCCGCGCTTGACCGCTTCAATTGCAGCATTCGTTGCATCACCAGCACCTGTTGTAGCATGACAAGATGTTTCAAAACCTGCTATTTCTAGTTTCTCTAGCACTTCCGGTAAATGCTTTTTAAATAACTCTCGACCAGAAGTTGGATTATAAATAATTCTAGCTCTTTTCATCTTCTACTCATCCTAAATGATTATTTATTAAAAAATATAACGCCATTATCCATTTTAATGTTTCTCATTATTTACCTTTATTTATTATAACGAAAATAGCGCGCTTCATCTAACTAAATCTCCACAGCAAATGCAGTTTGTTACATCTTTTTTACGATTGTACGATGTGCTACGCTTTCCATCAGAAAAAGGATGCCCAAAGTCGGTAAATATGAGCACATCCTTTTCTCCTATTATAAAACAAATTTCTGGAAACACTAAAATTATCTCTATATAATTACTATATACATAATTAGGAGGTACATGATGAGCATTTATAATTACTTAGTAAAGAAGCCAAACGATGAAATCTTATCAATGGAAACGTATCGCAACAAAGTAATGTTAATCGTGAACACTGCAAGCCAATGCCAATTTACATATCAATATGAAGACATGCAAAAGCTATATGAAAAATATAAAGAGCGCGGTGTAGAAATTTTATCATTCCCTTGTGACCAGTTCGGTAATCAAAACCCTGAAGATGGGCAAACCTCTGCATCACAATGTAAAATTCAATTCGGTGTTACGTATCCTATTTTTGATAAAGTTGAAGTAAACGGTGCTACGACTCATCCTTTATTCAACTATTTAAAACACGAAGTAGACTGTCCAGAATTTGAACAACAATCGATGCAACAAAAACTGCTGTACAACCGTATCCAAGAAAACTACCCAGACTATTTAATCGGCCGTAACATTCGCTGGAACTTCACGAAGTTTTTAGTCGACCAAAACGGCAAAGTAGTACAACGATTTGAGCCAGATACGTCTATGCTTGATATCGAAGCCGCGATTGAAAAGTTATTATAAGATATCAAAAAGAGGGTGCTTGCGTAAATATTTAAGCACCCTCTGTTTTTATAAGTTTTACAACAGCTTCAATTAAAGAGCGGGTGCTACGGTTTGTTTAAAGCTTTCATAAACATAATGCCATAGCGTTGAATCCTCTACATATTGTTTACGGAGTTTTGTATACATTTCTTTTTGTGCTTGTTCAAAATTCGGGTCTTCTTTATCTGGCAATTGCGTACGAATCGTCATAACAAGTTCCTGTAGCTCTGGTGCACGCGGTCCCCATTTGGCTACAACTTCTCCAGATTTGTTTAACAATAAATAAACTGGAATAGCACGTCCCCCATTTGTTAAATGACGATCGATTAAATCCGTGTCCTCATCGCGAAGCACCGCACGTATCTCTATTCCCGCAGCTTCAGCTACTTTACGAATAATCGGATTGTTTAGCATCGCATCTCCACACCAATCTTCCGTAATCGTTAAAATATGCACATTACTATTTTTTAGCTGTTCAATAAAACTATCCTGTGGTACTTCAAATGATTCATAAATTGCAAAGCTTTCTTCCTTTAATGTTGACATATTATCCATGTACGCTTTCATGGAAATCGCTTGCTCAAAATATTGTTGCTCTGATCTCATACTAACCCCTCCATTTGTTCTATCTTATAACACTATTGCCAACTAGAAATGCCGGTTTGTTGAAACACTGTAGCCGGTGGTGAAATTTCATTTGTTAAGCTGTATGAATTATAATGCTGCCCCGCTGATAATTCCATTCTTTCACCTTCATTTCCGATATTTTGAAACGTTACAGAAAATAACGCATCAACTAATTTAAAATCAGCCGGACTAAATGTTAATACTACGATTGGTGATGCATATTCATAGGCAAACATCTCTTTAAATAAATAGGATTCTGGCTCGGTGCTATTCCGAATTAGCTCTTCAAGATCCTCTTCTGTTGGCACAAATTCGATCACATAGCTTTCTTCATCAACACGCAAAATTTTAATTGTATCTAAGTATTTTTCAGCCATTGCTAAAAAATCAGCTGGCGATAAATAACTAACACGCTCTGTATATTCAGGATCTACAAATTGTAAATCTACACTAATCCATTCGTTAATCTCGCCATAATATTTATATTCCGCTACATTTGGATTAATATAATATTCATTTCGTACTTCCATTTCGTCTGTAGAAATTTCTTGGCTATAATGAAACATATGACCACCGCGCTCGCCTTCAATTGATTCATCTTGTTCGTACGTTGTTTCAAAGTATTGCGTCTGTAATGTGTCACCTATAAACCATTGTTCATAAGCTTTTACAGTACCTTCATGAGCTGTACTTCGCTCTGCTACTTTACGTGCTTTGGCAATGACCTCAGACACTGCTAAATCTTGAATAGGCTTTGTGCTCTCTATTACTTCCTCAGTCGCTATACCCTTTGCCTCCACTGCCCGAACTTCCTGCTTGTCCTTTGTTGTTTGTTCATGTTCGCCTCCACCACATGCAACGAGCAGGCCCACACAAGCAACGAATGGTAACCATATTTTTTTACGTCTCACTTCCTATAACCTCCTATGAACTCACGATAATGTGAAAAATCACATATCGACTAATAGATATAACTCATAAAAATCCGCATTATTTACAAATCTAAATCTATGTTTATGTTGGAGTTATAGTAAACATTCTCACTTTTTGTCGTATGTAAATTCATGACGTTTTTATTACATTTTCATTACTTCATATTCCGTGTTTTATATATAGTGCTATTACTAGTTATATTACAATTTAAAAACATACAAAAAATCCCCTCGAGACAATGCTCAAAGGGGACTGCTTATTAGCGTTTTGCGATTTCTTCAAGAAGAATTTGGTTTGTTAATTGTGGGTTTGCTTGTCCTTTAGAAGCTTTCATGATTTGGCCAAGAAGCGCTTTAATTGCACGGTCTTTACCAGCTTTGAAATCTTCTACCGATTTTGTATCGTTATCAAGAACAGTCGTTACGAAACCACGGATTACTTCTGGATCAGAAATTTGAACTAAACCTTTTTCTTTTACGATTTTCGCAGCGTCGCCACCGTTTGTTACTAGCTCAGTGAATACTTTCTTCGCAATCTTAGAAGAGATTGTGCCGTCAGAAATTAATTTCACCATACCTGCTAAGTTTTCTGGTGTTAACGCTGTGTCACCAAGTTCTTTACCTTCTGCATTTAAGTAAGCAGATACGTCACCCATTAACCAGTTTGCAGAAAGCTTCGCGTCTGCACCTGCAGCTACCATTGCATCAAAGAAATCAGAAATTTCTTTGCTCACAACAAGTACTGAAGCGTCGTAAGCTGTTAAGCCAAGTTCTGACTCATAACGTGCTTTACGAGCATCTGGCAGTTCAGGGATTGACTGACGTACACGTTCTACCCACTCGTCAGAAATAGATAGGCGCACTAAGTCTGGCTCTGGGAAGTAACGGTAATCGTCCGTACCCTCTTTAACACGCATTAAAATTGTTTTACCTGTTTTCTCATCGAAACGACGTGTTTCTTGCTCGATCACGCCACCAGACATTAACACTTCTGCTTGACGAATTTCTTCGTGCTCAAGACCTTTACGTACGAAGTTGAATGAGTTAAGGTTTTTCAGCTCTGTTTTTGTACCGAACTCTTCTTGACCGTATGGACGGATTGAGATGTTCGCATCACAGCGTAGAGAGCCTTCTTCCATTTTACAGTCAGAAACGCCTGTATATTGGATGATTGATTTTAATTTTTCAAGGTATGCATATGCTTCGTCTGGCGTACGGATATCTGGCTCCGATACGATTTCTACAAGCGGTGTACCTTGACGGTTGAAGTCTACTAAAGAGTAGCCGTTAGCATGCGTTAATTTACCAGCATCTTCTTCCATGTGAAGACGTGTAATACCGATTTTCTTTTTGTAGCCTGGTTGACCGTCTTTACCTTCGATTTCGATTTCAATCCAGCCGTTTTTACCGATTGGCTTATCAAATTGAGAAATTTGGTACGCTTTCGGATTGTCTGGGTAGAAGTAGTTTTTACGGTCAAATTTTGTTTCTTGTTCGATTTCCATGTTTAAAGCTAATGAAGCTTTTAATGCGAAATCAACAACGCTTTTGTTTAACACAGGTAATACACCAGGATAACCAAGGTCGATTACTGTTGTGTTTGTATTTGGCTCCGCACCGAAGTGAGCTGGTGCTGGAGAGAAAATTTTTGAATTTGTTTTTAACTCAACGTGTACTTCTAAACCGATAACTGTTTCAAAGTTCATAATTATTTACCCTCCCAAAGTTGAGGAGTTTTTTTATGGAAGTCCGTTGCTTGCTCATAAGCGAAAGCAGTACGGTAAATTGTTTCCTCATCGAAGTGTTTACCGATAATTTGTAAACCTAGTGGTAAGTCACCGTCAAATCCACAAGGAATAGAGATTGCAGGAACACCCGCTAAGTTAATAGGAATCGTTAAAATATCATTTGCGTACATTGTCATTGGATCATTAATGTTTTGACCAATTTTGAATGCTGCTGTTGGTGCAGTTGGTCCAACAATTACATCGTACTGTTCGAAAATTTTATCGTAGTCTTGTTTAATTAATGTACGTGCTTGTTGTGCTTTTTTGTAGTAAGCATCGTATGTGCCCGCACTTAATGAGTAAGTACCAAGCATAATACGGCGTTTCACTTCATCACCGAAGCCTTGTGCACGTGTTTCTTTGTAAAGCTCCATTAAGTTTTTCACGCCTTCTGCACGGAAACCGTAGCGAATACCGTCAAAGCGAGAAAGGTTTGAAGAAGCTTCTGAAGATGAAAGAATGTAGTATGCAGCTAATGCGTATTTTGAGTGTGGAAGTGATACTTCTTCAACTGTTGCGCCTAAGCCTTTTAATACTTCTAATGCATCAAGTACAGATTGACGTACTACATCATGCACACCTTCACCTAAAAATTCTTTAGGTACAGCGATTTTTAAGCCTTTAATGTTGCCATCTAGCTTGCTTGCATAGTTTGGTACTGGTACGTTTGCTGAAGTTGAATCGTTTTCGTCCACACCTGCAATTGCTTCTAAAAGTAAAGCGTTATCGCGTACGTTACGAGTGATTGGTCCGATTTGGTCTAAAGAAGATGCGAATGCAACTAAACCAAAACGAGATACACGACCGTAAGTCGGCTTCATCCCTACAACACCACAGTAAGCTGCTGGTTGACGGATTGAACCACCTGTATCAGAACCTAAAGAGAATGGTACTTCACCTGCTGCCACTGCTGCTGCAGAAGCACCAGAAGAACCACCTGGTACGTGTGCTAGGTTCCATGGGTTTTTCGTTGTTTTGAATGCTGAGTTTTCGTTAGAAGAACCCATTGCGAATTCGTCCATGTTTAATTTACCGACTGTTACCATACCTGCTGCGCGCAGTTTTTTCACAACCGTTGCATCGTAAATTGGCATGAAGCCTTCTAAAATTTTAGAAGCACATGTTGTTTCTAATCCTTCCGTTACGATGTTGTCTTTTACCCCGATTGGTAAACCGAATAATGGCCCACGCTCTTCAAATGGTACTTGATCCATTTCTTCCGCTTGTGCAAGGGCTTGTTCTTTATTTAATGCTAAAAATGCTTGTACATCGTCATCTAGCTTTTCGATGCGAGCAAATGCTTCTTTTGTTAAATCAGCGATTGTTAATTCACCATTATGTAGGCTTTCTTGTAATTCTTTCGCTGAACGCTCAAATAATGTCATCAGGTGCGCCTCCTTTATATGATTAGTCTAAAATAGATGGTACTTTTACTTGACCAGCTTCTTGCTCTTTCACGTTTAACATCATACGCTCACGTGGTAAACCTTGCTGTGCAACGTCTTCGCGCATTACGTTTACGATTGGAAATACGTGTGATGTAGGTTCAACGTTTGTTGTATCAAGCTCATTTAACTGCTCTGCAAAGTCAGTAATCTTCCCAAGTTGTTCAGCAAATTTTTCAGCTTCTTCTTCTGTAATCGCTAGTCGAGCTAAGTGCGCAACGTGCTTTACTTCTTCTTTTGTTAATTTCGCCATTTTTTACACCTCCGAATAAAAGAAAAAATTACGCCCTTTAGTTGATTAGAAAAACACATTTCGCGCCAAATAGCGCGAAATGATGTCTTTTCTTATGTGGATTTCCTTGAAAATTTATATTTTCTTATCCACTAAAACTAGGCGGGATTAAGATAACCATGCCAACTATAATACCATTTTTAATAGTAAAAATCACATCTTTGTTGAAATTAGCAGAAACTAACACTTAGGTTCGCCCTATAATTGTCATTTTATTCTGCTAAAACATTGAAGGAGTCATCTCACATATTGGTGAGACAACTCCCTTCAATCCGTGACATCTACCAGAGGTTAAAATTATTCATAAATATGAACGAATGGCTCTTTTTCATTTGGTTCTTTTTTAATCAATGCTTCTGTCCCATAAGACGTCGTGATACTTACTGTAATTTGCACATCATTTGGTAGGTTCTTTAACATGACACCTGTTAAATATTGTGTAAACCCAATAATCTCTGCTGTACCGTAGAACTGAATCGGTACTTCAATATCAAGCTTTGTCAATTGATTATTTTGATAGAATCCCTGGCCGATTACACTTGTGTAGTTTGCAAAGTATTCATCAACATATTGCTTAAATTTTTGGAAGTCATTATTCATGTCACGATAAATATCGTCCGGTGAAGACATTGGGAATGTCACATACTTTTCATTAACATTTTGCCATTCTCCTAAACTAGATGAATTTGCATCTGCTACGCTATATGCAAAATACGTTCCCGGAACAATAGAGTTACGTGCTTCTTGTTTAAATAGCCCAATGAAAATCGGTACATCTGCTAGCTCTGAGCGTTGACGTAAACGATTGATTACTTCTTGTGCTAGCTCTTTTCCGACCTTCTCTAGCTGCTTGTCATCAATCTTTTGCTCATAGTATTCACCGTATTGCTCTTTTTGATAATAGTAAATGGAATTTAAAGCTAAACCGATTGAAATACCACCAAGTTTGACTTTATTTTCATCTGTTTTCTTTAAATAATTTTGTTCTACTATATGCGCTAAATAAACAGGTGCCTTTTCTGCTTTCACAGTTGGATCAAGTTCATTGCCATTTGCGTCTAGACTTGACGGATTTAAGCCTTGATATTCAGGTCCTTTATCCGTCGTTTGATTTTCACGTGCTAGCCAGTAACTGACCATGTCCGCCGAAAGATATTGCCCTTCCTGGAAATAGTAATCATCTGTATTAAATACATTTTGTGAAAGGCGCATTAAGCCGTTCTCTACTTCCTTCATATCGTATTTTGTGTAAATATTCGATACGACTAAGCCACGGCTAGCACTCTCTTTATATGGAACTAACGTTTTATAATAGTTATCACTTAATCGCATATGAGGGATAATCGTCGTTTCAACTTCAGCTTGTTCGGATTCCTGTACAACTTCCTTATCTGGATTTAAAGATGGTGTACAGCCTGCTAGCATCATGCCCGCCACGATTGCTGAAATCCATCGAAATCGCTTCATGATAGGTTGACCCCTTTACTGTTATAAATTTTCGATTAGACGGTTTTCATCCCAAATTTCAATGCCAAGGCTTTGCGCTTTTTCAAGTTTCGAGCCAGCATCCTCACCTGCAATGACAAGGTCTGTTTTCTTACTAACAGAGCCTGCTACAGTGCCGCCTAACTCTTCTATTTTCGCCTTTGCTTCATTGCGTGTCAATTGGGCAAGTTTCCCTGTTAGCACAATTGTTTTACCAGCAAACGGATTAGCACCTGCTTCTACCACTACTTTTTTGCCTTTATACACCATATTGATGCCAACATCTTTTAGGCGTGCAATTAACGTCTGAATTTCTTCATTTGCAAAGTAAGCAACAATGGACTCAGCCATTTTATCACCAATTTCATGAATGTTTGTTAAATCGGCCTCGTTCGCTTTCATTAATGCATCCATCGTTTCGTATTCAGCAGCTAATATTTTTGCAGCCTTTTCCCCTACATGTCGAATGCCTAAACCGAATAATAAACGCTCTAACGAATTATCTTTTGACTTTTCAAGCGCTTCTACTAAATTTGTTGCAGATTTCGCTCCCATACGCTCTAGCTCGACTAACTGCTCGACTTGTAACAAATAAAGGTCGGCTACATTCGCAATGTAACCTTCGCGCAACAATTGCTCGACTACTTTTTCACCTAAGCCGTCTACGTTCATCGCATTGCGTGAAACAAAGTGTTTAATACCTTCAGCAATTTGTGCAGAACATGTTGGATTCACACAGCGTAACGCTACGTCCCCTTCAATACGCACAACCTCGCCGCCACATACTGGACATGTTTTCGGATATTCATAAGGTGTTGTACCTTCTGGACGCTCTGCTAAAATAACGCCAACTACTTGCGGAATAATATCCCCCGCTTTACGTACGATGACTGTATCGCCAATGCGGATATCCTTTTCCTTAATTAAGTCCTCATTGTGAAGGGATGCACGACTTACCGTTGTCCCCGCTACTTGGACTGGTGTTAAAATGGCAGTCGGTGTAATGACCCCTGTACGTCCAACCGTTAAATCAATATCAAGTAACTTCGTTGTCACTTCTTCTGCAGGGAATTTATAAGCAATTGCCCAACGTGGACTTTTTGCTGTAAAGCCTAGCTCATCTTGGTGGGCAAAGCGATTTACTTTAATAACGATACCGTCAATTTCGTACGGTAAATTCGGTCTTTCTTCCGTCCACTTATTAATAAACGCCATCACTTCTTCAATAGTTGCACATGCCCGACGCTCACGGTTTGAAGGGAATCCTAGACCTGCTAAATAATCGAGCATCTCCCCGTGTGAATCTATACCATATGCTTCACCGTCTCCACCAATCCCATAAATAAACATTGAAAGATTACGGCTTGCCGCAATTTTCGGGTCTAATTGACGAAGTGAGCCTGCCGCCGCATTACGAGGGTTTGCAAACAATTCATCACCTTTTTCAGCACGTGCTGCATTTAGGCTTTCAAATGATTTTTTCGGCATATAGGCCTCGCCGCGCACTTCAATCGTTATCGGCTCCTTTAAACGAAGCGGAATGGCATGAATTGTTTTTAAATTGGATGTGATATCCTCGCCGATTGTGCCGTCACCACGTGTTGCCCCTTGTACAAAGCGTCCATCCTCATAACGAAGTGAAATCGCCAAACCATCAATTTTCAGCTCGCAAATATACGAAAACTGGTCGCCGATTGCTTGACGAATTTTACGGTCAAAGTCACGTAAATCCTCTTCATTAAATGCATTGGAAAGACTGAGCATCGGATATCGATGCGTTACTTTTTTGAATCCTTCTAGCACCGCACCACCGACACGCTGCGTTGGCGAATCTGGGGAAATGAGCGATGGATTTGCTTCTTCTAATGCAATCAGCTCCTGCATTAGCTCGTCGTATGTTGCATCCGGCACAAGTGGCTTGTCCAATACATAATAGGCATGCCCGTACTCATGCAGTAACTGCCTCAGCTCCGCTATGCGTTGTTCTATTTCGTTCATATAGTACCTCCATTACGCCTTTGTAATCGGCGCTAAACTTGCTAACAATTTTTTAATGCCTGCATCCGGGAACGCTACTTTTAATTCAAGTTCATTTCCTTCACCGCTAACGCCTACGACCATACCTGTACCGAATGCTTTGTGAACGGCTTTATCGCCAATTTTCCAATCAAGCCCAGCAGCGCCGGTTGGTTTCGGACGTGTGACAGGTGGTGTTTTTTGCACGACACCTTGTGTACGTGCATATGGTGCGCGGTCATAACCGTTGCGGCTTGCACCGAATGGCAATGAGCTTTGCGTGCGATTCCCTGCTTTTGATACGTGCTCTAAAATATCTTGTGAAATTTCATTAATAAATCGTGAAGGTTGATTATAACCTGTACGACCAAAAATCGTACGAGATTGCGCACACGTTAAATAAAGACGCTCCTCTGCCCGCGTTGTGCCGACATACGCGAGGCGCCTTTCTTCTTCCATTTCTTCAGGACTGTCAATAGAGCGAGAATGAGGGAAAATATTTTCCTCCATACCGATAATGAAGACAACTGGGAATTCAAGTCCCTTTGCAGCGTGCATTGTCATTAGCACGATAGCCCCTTCATTTTTCATTTGCTCCTCGTCCATCGTATCAATATCAGCGATTAATGCTAAATCTGTTAAAAAGGCGATTAATGATTGGTCATCGCTACGCTCTTCAAACGCGTGTGTTACCGTTAAAAACTCTTCGATATTTTCAAGTCGGCTTTCTGCTTCAATCGATTTTTCATTTTGTAGCATCGTGCGGTAGCCTGTACGTTCAAGAACTTCCTCTACAAGCTCTGTCACTGTCAGCTCTTCCTGGCGCTTCGTTAAATCTGAAATCATCGCATAAAAATGCTCTGCTGAAGCTGCTGCCTTTCCTGTTAAACCGATAAAAATAAGCTCATTCATCGCATCAAAAATCGAACGATCCTGCTCAAATGCATAGCGCGCGATTTTTTCAAACGATGTAGCACCAATGCTACGCTTCGGTTCATTAATGATTCGTGCTAACGATAAATCATCATCATTATTGGCGATTAAACGAAGGTAAGCTAAAATGTCTTTAATTTCTTTACGATCATAGAATTTCGTTCCGCCGACGATTTGATAGCTCATATTCGATTTAACGAGCACTTCCTCCATCACACGTGACTGTGCGTTTGTACGATAAAGGATTGCGAAATCGCCTGGTTTACGACCTTCTGTTTCCATTAAACGCTTAATTGTGCCAGCAACAAATTGTGCTTCTTCCTGCTCGTTATACGCCTTGTAATAAACGATTTTGTCACCGTCTGGATTATCCGTACGTAGTTTTTTCGGGTACCGACTTTCGTTATTTTGAATAATATCGTTAGCAGCCTGTAAAATACGTTTTGTTGAACGGTAATTTTGCTCTAGCATAATCACTTTCGCATCTTTGTAGTCCTTTTCAAACGATAAAATATTTGTAATATCCGCGCCACGCCAACGATAAATCGATTGATCCGAATCCCCTACAACACAAATATTGCGGAATTTTCGCGCCAATAATTTAACTAATAAATATTGGGATTTGTTCGTGTCCTGGTACTCATCCACGTGGATATATTGGAATTTATTTTGATAATATTCAAGTACATCTGATGCTTCCTTGAATAAACGAATAGTCATCATAATGAGGTCATCAAAATCTAATGAAGAGTTTAACTTTAAACGCTTTGTATAGCCTTCATATACTTGTGCAACGATACGCTCGAATGGATTTTTTTCATTCATCGTTGTTTTAAATCCATCAACTGTAATACATTCGTTTTTCGCTGAGCTAATCGCGTTTAATATCGCCCGTGGTTCATAACGCTTTGGATCGATATTATATTCCTTCATTAAATTTTTAACGACTGTTAATTGGTCACTTGAATCTAAAATCGAAAAGCTTTTTGAATAGCCTAATCGATCGATATTGCGGCGAAGGATACGTACACACATCGAGTGGAACGTCGATACCCACATACTTTCACATGTACCGTTTCCTAGAATACCATCGATTCGTTCACGCATTTCGCGTGCAGCTTTATTCGTAAAGGTAATCGCTAAAATTTTCGAAGGATAAACTTCTTTCTCGACAACTAAGTATGCAATACGATGTGTTAGCACACGTGTTTTCCCAGAGCCTGCTCCTGCCATAATGAGCAGTGGACCTTCCGTTGTCTGCACGGCTTCTTTTTGCTGAGGGTTCATTCCAACAAGTAAATTTTTTGATATTTGCTCCATAATGCACCGCCTTTTTTCGAACATTTGTTCTTTATTAAATTTATATCATAACTGACTTTACAGCTTCAACTGTTTTTAAAGCTGTCTTTAAATCATCATAAATGACATTGCCTACTACTACTGTATCTGCTAGTTTCGCCATTTCTACTGCCTGCTCCACCGATGTGATACCGCCGCCGTAAAATAGTTTTGTTTCTTCCAATACATCCTTTACAGCGCCTACTAACTGCGTGTCACCATACGTACCGCTGTATTCGATATAGAAAATCGGTAGCTTAAAGTATTTTTCCGCCATACGTGCATATGCAATGACATCGTCTTCTGAAAGATCTGTGTTGGCATCTGTTGCCTTGGCTACTTTACAATCTGGATTTAATACACAATAGCCTTCCGCCACAATTTCTTCCCATACCATAATATCTCCGTATTCTTTAATCGCTTCATGGTGCAGGTCCTTCACCCACTTCGTATCACGGCTATTTAATACAGACGGAATAAAATAATAATCGTAGCCTGGCGTTACAGATTGTACATTTGAAATTTCTAATGCAATTGGCACTGAATAACGGCGTACACGTACTAAAATATCAAGTACGTTATCGAGCGTCACGCCATCTGTCCCACCAACTAAAATAACATCTGTTCCCGATTCACAAATAAGCTCTAAATCCTCATCTGAAATTTCTTTTGCCGGATCAATTTTAAACACATGTCGCCATTGTAAATAGTCCATTCAAGTCCCACCTAATCATTTATTTTTTCATTCAAGTATAGCAAATTAAAAAGCAAAAAACTGAGCAGCGAACTGCCCAGCCTTGTTATCATTCGTTATCTAGTCGCAAGGAAATACCTTACAGATTAGAAAAACACATTTCGCGCCAAATAGCGCGAAATGATGTCACATCTTTGTGGATTTCCTTGAAAACTTATACTTTCTTATCCACCAAGAATCATTTCTGCACTATTTACCGCGCTCACCAAATGGCTTCTCATCTGGATATAAGCGTCCTAGCATTTCATCATACGTATCGTTTCCGTAATCGAAGCAACGGCGTACACGTGAAATCGTTGCTGTTGAAGCACCTGTTTCCTTTTTAATCGTTTCATACGTTTTCTTCAAACGTAGCAAATGTGCTACTTCAAAACGTTGTGCTAACGATTGAATTTCACTAATTGTACATAAGTCGTCAAAAAACTTATAGCACTCCTCTATATCTTTTAATTCTAGCACCGCTTTAAATAATTGCTCGGTTTGATGCCCACGAATTTTTTCTATTTGCATACTCTCATCCTTTTCGCATTATTCGGAATACGTTACACTCGTAGCCAGTCCTGGTGATGTTGGTACAAAGTGAATCCATGTTTGCCCAGGGACAAGCAGTACTTCACTACCATCATTTTCCACCGCCACAAGTAAACCATCTCTATTTTCCCATTTCACTTCACGGAGCATGCCCTGTTGTGCAACATATGCCTTACCTCCAGAAGTGATATCTATATCTCTTCTACCTTCATTATCAATGATACGATGTGCCATTTCAAAGAATAGTACATTTGATAACTTAACAGGCTCACCTGTTAATTCATCTATTGTTAATGTATTCGCTGAAGTTCTTGAATACGTTTGTGTCTCTGAATCATATGTGTAAACACTATTAAAGGAACCACCATTATTATAGTTCATTTTAACTTCGTTAGCAGTCATCCCTATTTTAACACTATCTTGTTCTTCATAAAACGAAAACAATACTTTTTTCTCGTAAAGTAATGAAGCACCTACTTTTTCTACAGCAACTTTCACGTTTTCACCTGGCATATAAGAGTTATGCGGGGCTCTTCTTTCACGCGAACGCTGGAATAATGTACCATCGTAGTTCATGCCGTTAATATTATCGACTGTTCCATTTGTTAGCATCGTTTTTGCTTCTGGGCTATAGCCATGTGCAACATAAAATGCATCTAATCCTTTAGCAATATCGATAAAGTACGAACGGGCGCTACGAATAGGACCAATATTCGTTGGAATTTGCGATTGATATAAAGCGAGTAAACGTGTCACATCACCTTCCGCCAACATTTCATAAACGACATCCGCATACGCAATCCCAGACTGTGGACGCGCATCTGGATGGTTATTTATTGTGAATAAAATCGGGCGAAGAAGTGGCTCCTCTGCCACCTTTTCACCTGTAAATGGCATTGTATATGGCAGTTCTACTACTTCTTCCTCTACCTCTTCTGGCTGTGCAGAAGCAGGCGTTACTGGTTTTTCTTCATCTTTACTACAAGCACCTAATAACAAGGCTGAACACATGATAAATAACATTCTTTTTTTAACCATTTTTCTCTATCCCCTTTTTAGCGCATTACAGAAGGTAACATGACTGTATTTTTCATAACATCAAAAATGCCCCTTGGTGTAAGGCGAATATATGGTAAGTGTGTTGACTGTAAAAAGAAAAGCGTATAAATAGCATCTGTATGGCGATAGCCTCGTTCTCGTAACGCTTCTTTCAGTTTAGCTTCTATTGCTATTACGTCCTCTACCTTCCCGTCATACATCGTGCCCGCAATCTTTAGCGGTAGGCTGACGATGACTTCGCTGTTTTCTACTAATACAATGCCGCCATTTATTTTCTTGATTTCGTTAAAGGCTTGTTTCATATCTGCAATGCTTTTACCGATTAAAATAATATCTCCTGTAGTAGAGTAAGATGAAGCAAATCCTTTCACATGTGTATCAAACCCTCTAATAATTGTATTAACACGCCATTTTCCATGACGGTCAATAAGCATTAAATAGCTATCTTCCTTGCCGATTGGTAATTCCTTTTTATGTGCCGGAATTTTAGCGCTAAACGGCTTTGTAATAACATCATTCACCATCTCAATTCCCATTGGCATCGAAAATTGGAAATCATCATCATTTAAATCGAAATCAAGATTTAAATCATCAACAATAGACCAATTTACTTCAGGGAATATGTATACTTGTTCACCATCTCGTTTCAACCAAACACCTTTCGATAATACAGACTCTGGCTGTGGGGTGAACTCGTCTTTTAAAATATTAATCGTTGCAAAACGCCCTGTTGCAATCATTCCATGTAAGCTTGCCATATTGTAATAACGAGCTATATTGTAGCTAGCCATTTGGTACGCATCAATCGGATTGACCCCAATGTCCAGTGCTACTTGGATGCATTTGTCCATTATGCCGTCTTGATAAAAGCCAGGCGTTGCACCATCTGTCGTCATCATTAAATGATCAAAAATATTTAACTCTTTTTCTAAAATACCTTTTAATAGATTTGGTAAATCAGGCCGAATGGAAGAATGACGAAGTGTTACTTTAATACCGTGCTGAATACGGTCTATTACCTCATCAACTGTCATTGCCTCATGGTCACCATCTGCACCGAGCAAACGCATTTTTACAAGTGTACGCTCAGAGGCACCTGGGAAATGTCCTTCAATTTTTTTCCCTTTATGCTTAGCTGCTTGAATCCAATAGAGCATTTGATCATCGCCACAAAGCACTTTCGGCCAACCTGTTAGCTCTCCACCGAGTAAAACATCATGGCGATCAAGCCATTCTAAGACAGATTCATTTGAGAAAAACTCACCCTCATGCTCAAGCTCTGTTTGTGAATCAAAACGACTCCACCAATAAAACGAGAAAGGCAATTGGTTTAGTTGCTCTATAATTGAAAACGCTTTCTTGTTTTTAAATAGTAAAACGAACGACATGTTATCTGAAAGGAACGTCGTTGTCCCTGTCTGTGCTGCAAATTGTGCAAATGAATGAGGGTTGTATAACTGGTACGGATGCACATGTGGCTCAATGTAACCAGGTACAACTGTTTTACCTGCCACATCTACAATTTCAGCACCTTCTAAATTTTGAGGCATTTGTTCCCCTACATAAACGATACGGTCACCAAAAATCCAAATGTTACCTATAATCCATTTTTTAAACATACTGTGCAAATAACGAGCATTTTTTAATACAATATTCGGTGCTAATTTACCGTCTATTACCGCTATTTGATCACGAATATTTTTAATTTTCCACTTAATTTCAGGCATAGCGCACACCTCTTTTCATTTCATTAACGCGTATAGCCCATACACATACGCACATACTACGAATGTTTTTATTTGAATAGACGACTTTATCGTAACATAGCACTTTCATAAAGCAAAGTATTTCGGATGGATTATTTTAACAATAAGCAAAATGAAAGTAACTTTTTCCCGTATGACATAAGATTCATTTTTTCACTATAGAAGGAGGAATATTCATATGTTACAACCAAATATTTCAGAAACAAATGCCTTTGTACGCATGATGTGCGGCATAGCGATGACAGCTTTTGGAATTGGTCGAATTTCACGTAATCCGAAATGTACAACAGGTCGCGTGATGATACTTGCTGGTGCGATGAAGGTCGCGGAGGGTTATTATCAGTATTGTCCATTAACTGAACTTGTAGGCGATGATGATACAGAAAATCAAGAACAAAGCTCATTTACGTATGAGATAAAGTAATGCATTAACAAATGGTGAACATCTCAACTTTTCTCAATTCCTTGCAAACTTATCATTCCACGAACAAAAGCTACACACGGAACAAAAATTCCTGTGTAGCTGTTTTTATTATTTAAACGTACGCCAGCCGATGTCGCTGCGGAAGAAGAATTTATCCCACTCTTTCTTCGCAAGTTCAGCATATACTTTTTCTTGTGCTTCTTTTAATGTATTTGCTTGAGCTGCTACTAATAACACGCGACCGCCATTGCCTACGAACTCGCCGTCTACTTGTTTTGTTCCTGCATGGTAAACCGGTAACTCGATATCTGAAAGATCTGGTAGTCGGTTACCTTTTTCTACGTCACCCGGGTAGCCTTCTGCTGCTACGACTACACCTAACATCGCTTCGTCATGCCATTGTAGGTCGAAGTATTTCTCTTCCATTAATGCTTTCATAAATAAACCGAAGTCCGAAGCCATACGAGGAAGTACTACTTGTGTTTCAGGGTCACCGAAACGCGCGTTGAACTCGATTACTTTTGGTCCTTTATTCGTTAAAATTAATCCTGCATAAAGAATACCTGTGAATGATACGCCTTCTTCTTCCATCGCTTTTACTGTTGGCTCAACGATTTTAATGTACGCATCTGATACTACTTCTTGCGGAATTTGAGGTACTGGAGAATACGCACCCATACCACCTGTGTTCGGTCCTTTATCGCCATCATAAGCACGTTTATGATCTTGCGCGATTACCATTGGATAAATTTGTCCCTTATGTACGAATGACATAAAGCTAAACTCTTCCCCATCAAGGAATTCTTCGATTACTACGCGTGATGAAGAATCGCCAAAGCGCTGGTTACCAATCATATCCTCTACAGCTTCGATTGCTTCTTCCTCTGTCATCGCTACGATTACACCTTTACCCGCTGCTAAACCGTCTGCCTTAATAACGATTGGTGCACCTTGCTCTTTAATGTAAGCAATTGCTGGTGCCGCCTCTGTAAACGTTTCATGTGCTGCCGTTGGGATGTTGTATTTATTCATAATTTCTTTTGCATACGATTTAGAACCTTCGATTTGTGCTGCTGCTTTTGAAGGACCGAAAATTGTTAAACCTTGTGCTTGGAAATAATCAACGATACCTGCTGCAAGTGGTTGCTCTGGACCAACGAATGTTAAAGCGATGTCGTTTTCCTTTGCAAATGATGCAAGGGAAGCAAAATCTAGTGCATCGATTGCCACTACTTCCGCATCATTTTTCATACCGTCATTGCCTGGTGCAACGAATACTTTTTCTACTGACGGTGCTGTGTTAAATTGCTTTGCGATTGCATGTTCACGACCACCGCTACCGATTACTAGAACTTTCATGAAGAATTCCTCCTAGAGAAATATTATTTTTGTATTGCTTAAAAAATAGATAGATTGAATTAAATTTTTACAAAAGCATTTGCGCTAGCCGCACGTTCCGCATGAGCCTCCTCAGAATGGCTCGTCCCTCACCCTTCTTGCGGGGTCTCATTCTCCACGCTCATGCGGCGGTGCAGGCGCAAATGAAAGCTTATTTCACTTGTATAAATAATAAATTCAACTTATACAGATATGTTCTTATGCATAAAAAAAACGCTCGCCTTATCTAGAATTAAGCGAGCGTTTTTTCATCCTACCAAAACAAATCAATAATCGTACCCGACCAAAATAGTCATGTCGATTTGTAGTTGTAAAGATGTTGCCTTTTCTTATCCCCCGACCAAAGTTGATAAGTACTAAGCTGTAAATTTTATAATTAGCGACATGCCCGGCCAAAGTCATGCGCCCAGTAGGCTATTCTTCCGGCCAGAAAGAATAACACTACATGTACAAACGCTTCTGCTATTATCCGGCCAGAATAATAGCGAAACATTATTCTATTATATCGTGACTTGCACGAAGAGACTAGCTTTTCTTACGGAATTAAGCAACATTTTCGCAGTTTTAAGTATTTATCCGCGAATTTTGACACTTTAGTATCTCTTAGTGTTTAAAATGACGTACACCAGTGAACACCATTGCGATACCAGCTTTATTTGCTGCATCGATTGAATCTTGGTCCTTAATTGAACCACCTGGTTGAATAATTGCTGTAATACCAGCTGCTGCTGCCGCTTCTACCGTATCGCTCATTGGGAAAAATGCGTCAGATGCAAGTGCAGCGCCTTTTGCTTTTTCACCCGCTTGTTCAAATGCAATTTTTGCTGCACCAACGCGGTTCATTTGACCAGCGCCAACTCCTAATGTCATTTGGCTATCTGTTACAACGATTGCGTTAGATTTTACATGTTTTACTACTGACCAACCAAGTTTTAATGCTTCCCACTCTGCGTCAGTTGGTTGGCGATCTGTTACTACTTTTACATCTGCTTGTGCTAAACCAAAACGGTCTGGCTCTTGAACTAATAAACCACCTTCAACTGATACAACGTTGAACTGATCTTGTTTTGCTTGTGAGAAGTCGATTGTCATTAGACGGATGTTTTTCTTTGCTGTTAAAATTGCTAACGCTTCTTCAGAGAACGCTGGTGCAATAATAATCTCTAAGAAAATCCCTGAAAGTTTTTCAGCCGTTGCTTTATCTACTTCCATATTTAATGCGATAATACCACCGAAAATAGATGTTGGATCTGCTTCGTATGCTTTATTGAATGCTTCTTCAATGCTAGTACCTGTACCAACACCACAAGGATTCATATGCTTCACAGCTACTGCTGCTGGCATTTCAAATTCTTTAACAATTTGTAATGCTGCATTTGCATCTTGAATGTTGTTATAGGAAAGCTCTTTTCCGTGTAATTGTGTTGCATACGCAATCGAGAAGTCAGAACCTAAACGTTTAGCATAAAATGCCGCTTTTTGGTGAGGGTTTTCACCGTAACGTAACGGTTGTTTTAATTCATATGTTAACGTTAAGTTTTCTGGGAATTCTTCACCAATTGCTTCTGTTAAATAGTTAGAAATGTAAGAATCATATGCTGCTGTATGACGGAATACTTTTGCAGCTAAACGACGACGTGTTTCGATTGATGTTTTGCCATCTGCTTTTAACTCTTCAAGAACGCCAGCATAGTCGTTTGAATCAACAATTACTGTTACATAATCATGATTTTTCGCTGCTGAACGTAGCATTGTTGGACCACCGATATCGATATTTTCAATTGCATCGTCCCAAGTTACATCTGGTTTTGAGATTGTTTCTACGAATGGGTAAAGGTTTACACATACCATTTCGATTGGCTCGATACCATGCTCTTGCATTTGTGCAACGTGGCTTGGCTCATCGAATTTACCTAATAATCCACCATGGATCATTGGGTTTAACGTTTTTACACGCCCGTCTAAAATCTCTGGGAATTTCGTTACTTCATCAACAGCTGTTACTGGTACATTGTTGTCTTGAAGTAATTTTTTTGTACCACCAGTTGAAAGTACCTCATAGCCTAACGCTACAAGCTCTTTTGCAAATTCTAAAATACCATCTTTGTTCGAAACACTAATTAGTGCACGTTTAGTCACAGTAAAATCCTCCATTTATGTACGCACCAATCTGCGAGCTAGAAAAAAGCAGACTAGCGCGGAAATTTTCGTTACGCTTTGTTAAATAATGCATTTAACGTTTTTGTATAAAGCTCGTGTTCTACTTTATGGATACGTTGTTCTGTTGCTTCGCGGTCGCCATCGACAACCTCAACAGCTGCCTGTGCAATGATTGGACCTGTATCCATACCAGCATCTACGTAGTGTACTGTTACACCTGTCACTTTTACCCCATGCTCCATCGCCTGACCAATTGCGTCCTTGCCAGGGAAAGACGGTAAAAGAGAAGGATGAATATTTACAATACGGTTTGGATAAGCATTTAATAACACATCGCTTACTAAACGCATATAACCTGCTAATACAACCCACTCCACACCTTTTGCACGAAGCTCCGCAACGATTGCTTCTTCATACGCTGCTTTTGATTCGAATGTTTTTGGTGCTAATTCAAGCACTTCGATACCGAAATTGTTTGCACGTGTGACAACAAAAGCGCCAGGCTTATCCGTTACAACAAGCTCGATTTTCGCCTGTAAATCACCGCGCTCAATCGCTTCTTGAATTGCTTGGAAGTTTGAACCGCTTCCCGAAGCAAATACTGCAATTTTCGCTGTCATTACACTAAGCTCCCGTCATGCTCACCGTTGAAAACAACGCCCTCGCCTTTTACAACGCGACCAATTTTGTATGCTTTTTCGCCGTTAGCTTCTGCTGCAGCCATTACTTTTTCTACTTCAGATTCAGGAACAGCAACAACGAAACCGATACCCATATTAAATACATTGTATAAGTCTTTATCAGCTAGCTGACCTTTTTCTTTTAAAAATTCGAAAACGCGAAGTACAGGCCAAGTACCTAAATCGATTTCTGTTGCAAGTCCTTCAGGCATCATACGTGGTAAGTTCTCATAGAAACCGCCACCTGTTACGTGTGCACAGCCGTGAACATCACCCGCTTGAAGCATAGCAAGTACAGGTTTAGCATAAAGCTTTGTCGGTACTAGTAATGCTTCACCAATCGGACCTAAATCTTCATAGCCTGCTACTACTTGATCTACTGCAAAGCCATTATCAGCGAAAACAATTTTACGTACTAATGAATAACCGTTTGAGTGAACACCGCTTGAAGCAAGACCGATTAACACGTCCCCTTCAACGATTTTTTCCCCTGTAATAATATTTGCTTTTTCACAAGCACCTACTGCAAAACCAGCTAAGTCATACTCATCTTCTTCATAAAGACCTGGCATTTCTGCTGTTTCCCCGCCAATTAAAGCTGCACCGGATTGCACGCAACCATCTGCTACACCTTTTACGATTTGCTCGATTTTTGCAGGCTCTGCTTTACCTACTGCTACATAGTCAAGGAAATAAAGTGGTTCTGCACCTTGTGCAACGATATCGTTAACACACATTGCCACACAGTCAACACCGATTGTATCGTGCTTATCGACCATAAACGCTAGCTTTAATTTCGTCCCAACACCATCTGTACCTGAAATAAGAACAGGTTCTTTTAAGTTTAATGCAGATAAATCAAACATGCCGCCGAATCCGCCAAACGTCCCCATAACCCCTAAACGGTTTGTACGTTCAACGTGTGATTTCATGCGTTTAACCGCTTCGTAACCAGCTTCAATATTTACACCAGCTTGTTCATATGCTTTTGACATAAGTTCCTCCTCGGTTATACAACCTTTTTAACATTCTTTTTCATGTGGTAACACTGTGTCTGGGAAAATTTCAGTAGGGTATTTCCCTGTGAAGCATGCCATACATAAACCGCCATCTGGATCATCGAATGGACGCGCTGTTGCACGGACCATTCCTTCAACAGATAGGAATGTTAATGAATCTGCTTCGATTGCTTCACGAATTTCTTCCACGCTATGACTAGAAGCAATTAGCTGTTCAGGTGTAGATGTATCAATACCGTAGAAGCATGGATTTGTCATTGGTGGTGAAGTAATCATTACATGTACTTCTGCAGCACCTGCTTCTTTTAGCATACGTACAATACGACGAGATGTCGTACCACGAACAATCGAGTCATCTACCATCACAACACGCTTACCTTTAACGACTTGTACAACCGGTGAAAGCTTCATCTTTACGCCGCGCTCACGCAGTTCCTGTGTTGGTTGGATAAATGTACGGCCTACATAACGGTTTTTAATAAGACCTAACTCATATGGAATATCACTTTCTTCAGCAAAGCCAATGGCAGATGATAATGATGAATCCGGAACACCAGTTACAACATCCGCCTCTATACCCGCTACTTCACGTGCTAATTCCTTACCCATACGTTTACGTGCCATATGTACGTTGACACCGTCGATATTTGAATCAGGACGTGCGAAATATACGTACTCCATTGCACACATTGCACGTGGTCCTCTATCAATAAATGTATCTTCTTCAATACCGTTATTCGTAATAAATAATATTTCACCTGGCTCTACATCACGTACATATTCTGCACCGATTAAATCAAATGCACATGTTTCAGAAGCAACAACCCAAGCGTCGCCTAATTTACCAAGTGCTAACGGACGTAAGCCGTTACGGTCACGTGCCACAATCATCATATCTTTCGTTAAAATCATTAATGAGAAAGCACCTTTTAATAACGATAAAGCATTTTTTACTTTCGCACGGAACGGTGAGTGCGATGATTTTTTAATAAGATGAATAACTACTTCTGTATCAGATGTCGAGTTGAAAATACTACCCGAGCGCTCTAAGTGCTGTTTTAGATGATTGGCGTTTACTAAGTTACCATTGTGCGCAATGGCAAGAGAGCCTGTCGACGAACGGAATAATAACGGCTGAACGTTTTCGATACCGCTACCTCCTGCTGTTGGATAACGAACGTGCGCGATTGCTGCATGACCTGTTGCTGCACGTAGTTTTTCCTCATTAAAAACGTCGTTTACTAGACCTTCTCCTTTTATTGGGTGAAGCTTTGTACCGTCAGTTACGACGATACCAGCTCCCTCTTGTCCACGATGTTGTAATGCGTGTAAGCCGTAATAGCTTAACTGTGCGCATTCTTTATGGCCCCATATCCCGAAGACGCCACACTCTTCATTTAAGCCTCTGATTTCAGTAAGCATGGGATTGCTCCTTTCCAAGCAGAACGGAATTCCTCCACTGTACCTTCAATAAGCACACCGTTGTCACCGTTAATTGTTAATGTTGCATCTTCTGTTACGACACCGATTTTTTGTGCATCTTTTACGACTTTCTCAAATGCTGCTGCATTTTTTTCTTGCACTGTTAACACGAAACGAGATTGAGATTCAGCGAATAATGCTGTTACAGCAGAACCTGTTAATGTTACGTTTACACCTAAACCGTTTGCAGCGAATGTTTTCTCTGCAAGTGCAACGGCTACACCGCCTTCAGAAACGTCGTGTGCTGATTGTACTAACCCTGCACGGATTGCTTCTAAAATTGCTTTTTGACGAGCTGCTTCTACGTCTAAGTCAATTGCTGGTGCTTTACCAGAAATTTTGCCATCGATTAATTTTTGTAATTCAGAACCACCAAATTCTGTTTTCGTTTCACCGATTAAATACACAACGTCGCCAGCTTGCTTCACTTCTTGCGTTGTAACGTGTGATAAGTCTTTTACTAAACCGACCATACCGATTGTTGGTGTTGGGTAAACTGCTTCACCAGAACGCTCGTTGTACATTGATACGTTACCACCGATAACTGGTGCATCAAGTGCTAAACAAGCTTCTGCGATACCGTCAGCAGACTTTTGAATTTGCCAGAAAATTTCTGGTTTCTCTGGGTTACCGAAGTTTAAGCAGTCAGTAATTGCAAGTGGTTGTCCACCAGAACATACGATGTTACGTGCTGCTTCAGCAACCGCAATTTTACCGCCTGTTGTTGGATCTAAGTAGATATAGCGAGAGTTACAGTCTGTTGTCATCGCTAAACCTTTGTTTGTACCACGTACACGTAATACTGCAGCGTCAGAACCTGGTGCTACTACTGTGTTTGTACGTACTTGGTAATCATATTGATCGTAAACCCACTCTTTTGAAGCTACTGTTGGTGCTTTTAAAAGAGCTGTTAACGTTTCTTTGTAATCTGTAATTGCAGGCTCAACACTTTCCATCGCTTGGAACTCAGCGAAGTAAGCCGGCGCTGCATCTGGCATGTGGTAAACAGGTGCGTCCTCAGCAAGTGCATCTGCAAGAACTTCTGCTACAACCTCACCTTTATGGATTAAACGTAGCATTTTATCATCTGTTACACGACCTACTGCTACTGCATCTAAATCATATTTATCGAAGATGGCTTTAATTTCATCTTCACGACCTGCTTTTACAACCATTAACATACGCTCTTGAGATTCAGATAACATCATCTCGTAAGCTGTCATGTTCGTTTCACGTTGTGGGATTAAGTCTAAGTTCATCTCTACACCAGTACCAGCTTTAGACGCCATTTCTGCTGAAGATGAAGTAAGACCTGCCGCACCCATGTCCTGAATACCAACTAATGCGTCTGATTTTACTACTTCTAAACAAGCTTCAAGAAGTAGTTTCTCCATGAATGGGTCACCAACTTGAACTGCTGAACGCTTTTCATCCGCTTCTTCTGATAGCTCTTCAGAAGAGAATGTCGCACCGTGGATTCCGTCACGACCAGTTTTTGCCCCAACGTACATCACTGTGTTACCTACACCAGCAGCTACACCTTTTTGGATGTCTTTATGGTCGATTAAACCTACGCACATTGCGTTTACTAATGGATTTCCTTCGTAGCAAGGGTCGAACTGAATTTCGCCGCCTACTGTTGGGATACCGATACAGTTACCGTAACCTGCGATACCAGCAACGACTTCCTCGAATAAGTACTTACCGCGCGCTGATTTTAACTCACCAAAACGTAATGAGTTTAACATCGCGATTGGACGTGCACCCATTGAGAATACGTCACGGATAATACCACCAACACCTGTTGCTGCACCTTGGTACGGCTCGATTGCTGACGGGTGATTGTGAGATTCCATTTTGAATACAACCGCTTGCTCGTCACCGATGTCAACGATACCAGCACCTTCACCAGGACCTTGTAATACTTGAGGACCCTTTGTTGGGAACTTACGTAATACTGGTTTTGATTTTTTGTATGAACAGTGTTCTGACCACATTACCGAGAATAAGCCGATTTCTGTCCAGTTTGGCATACGACCTAATTTTTCTACCGCTAATTCGTATTCTTCATCTGTCATACCCATGTCCGCATATAGGCGTTTCTCTTTAATTTGCTCCGCTGTTGGCTCAAAATTAGTTGTTGACATGTTGTTCCCTCCACTGCTTAACAATTGATTTGAATAATTTTAGACCGTCAGCACCGCCAACAATTTCGTTTACTGCACGTTCTGGGTGAGGCATCATACCTAGTACGTTACCTTCTTTATTGATGATTCCTGCGATATTCTCTAAAGAACCATTCGGATTGTTGCCTTCATATGTGAAAACGATTTGGTTATTAGCCTTTAATTCTGCTAATGTTTCCTCGTCACAGTAGTAGTTACCTTCGCCATGAGCGATTGGAATATTGATTACTTCGCCAGCTTCGTATGCATTTGTAAATAATGTGTTGTTATTTTCAACTTTTAACGGAACTGTACGGCAAATGAATTTTAAGTCTCTATTGCGCAGTAATGCACCTGGAAGTAAGCCAGATTCCGTTAAGATTTGGAATCCGTTACATACGCCAAGTACTGGTTTACCTTGTGCTGCAAACTCTTTTAATGCCACCATGATGTTAGATTGATTAGCCATTGCGCCACAACGTAAGTAGTCGCCGTATGAGAAACCACCAGGAACTAGTGCACCATCAAATCCTTCTAAACTATTTTCTGTATGCCAGACAAACTCTACTTCTTCACCTAGTTCGTCTTTAATCGCATGATACATATCAATATCACAGTTAGACCCTGGGAAAACGAGTACTGCAAATTTCATCGTAATTATGCCTCCTCGATTTCGTAGCGGTAGTTTTCGATTACCGTGTTTGTTAATACTTTTTCGCACATTTCTTTTACCATTGTGTCAACATCGCGGTCTGTGTCAGCGATTGTTAATTCTAAATATTTACCGATACGTAAATCAGTTACTTCCTCATAACCCATTTTTGTTAATGAACCGTTTACTGCTGAGCCTTGTGGATCTAAAATACTTTCTTTTAATGTTACGTATACTTTCACTTTTTTCATTATCTATTTTCCTCCAAGTCTAGTAAGTATGATTTCATATACTTCTGTTAAGCTACCAAGATTGCGGCGGAACACGTCTTTATCAAGCTTTTGTTTTGTTTTAGCATCCCAAAGGCGGCAAGTGTCTGGCGAAATTTCATCTGCTAGAAGAACATTTCCTTCTGCATCTCTACCAAACTCTAATTTAAAATCAATTAATTCGACACCAATTTCTGCGAACAGTGGGCGGAGCACTTCATTTACACGAAGACCTCCGTCGTATAATGCCTGTACTTCCTCAGGTGTTGCAATTCCTAATATATCGATGTGCTCTGTCGTAATATGCGGATCACCTAAGTCATCATTTTTATAGTAATATTCCACGATTGGACGTTTAAGTGGCGTACCTTCTTCTAAACCTAAGCGCTTTGCTAAAGATCCAGCGGCAATATTGCGCACAACGAGCTCAATCGGAATAATTTCTACTTTTCGTACAAGTTGTTCATGATCAGAAATACTTTTCACGAAATGCGACTCAATTCCGTTACTTTGTAATTTTTCGAATATTAAGGTTGTAATGCGGTTATTTAACACGCCTTTACCAGCGATTTCTTCTTTTTTCTCACCGTTGAATGCCGTAGCACTGTCTTTATACTCAACGAAGAGGATATTGCTATCCTCTGTTGCGTATAATCGTTTTGCTTTACCTTCGTACAAAAGTTGACCTTTATTCATGACATGTTCCCCCTTAAATTGTTTAGTTTAAGCCACAACGCTCGAAAATTAAATCGACGTTTTGGATGTGATAGTTGTAATCAAAGCAATCATCTAGCTCTTCCTTCGTTAAGTAAGAAGTGATTTTTTCATTCGCTTCTACTAACGGACGGAACTGTGTTTGCTCGTCCCATGCACGCGCTGTTAATGGCTGCACAGTATCATACGCTTCTTCACGTACTAAACCTTTATCAATTAATGCAAGTAGGATACGTTGTGAGTAAATTAAACCGAATGTACGATCCATATTGCGTTTCATATTTTCAGGGAATACAGTTAAGTTTTTCACGATATTGCCGAATCGATTTAACATGTAATTCAGCGCAATCGTTGCATCTGGAATAATAACGCGCTCTGCAGATGAATGTGAAATGTCACGCTCATGCCATAGTGCTACGTTTTCATATGCCGTCATCATGTAACCACGAATTAGGCGTGCCATACCTGTCATATTTTCCGAACCGATTGGGTTACGTTTATGCGGCATAGCAGAAGAACCTTTTTGACCTTTACCGAACGCTTCTTCCACTTCACGTGTCTCTGATTTTTGAAGACCGCGAATTTCCGTTGCAAACTTTTCAATCGATGTGGCAATCAATGCTAACGTACTCATGTACTGTGCATGACGATCACGTTGTAGTGTTTGCGTTGAAATAGGTGCAGCAGCTAAACCAAGATTTTCACATACGTATGCTTCAACGCGTGGGTCGATATTTGCGTATGTTCCAACAGCACCACTCATTTTGCCTGTTTCAATAATCTTTGCCGCCTCTTCAAAGCGCACTAAGTTACGTTGCATTTCTTGATACCATAGCGCTAGCTTTAATCCGAATGTCGTCGGCTCTGCGTGTACGCCATGTGTACGTCCCATCATTACTGTGTATTTGTGCTCTAACGCCTTTTCGCGAATGATGTCAATAAATGTGTGTAAATCTTTGCGAAGAATATTGTTTGCTTGTTTGATTAAGTAAGAAAGGGCTGTATCTACTACGTCTGTTGAAGTTAAGCCATAGTGTACCCATTTGCGCTCTTCACCTAGTGTTTCTGATACTGCGCGTGTAAATGCTACAACATCATGGCGCGTTTCTTGCTCAATCTCGTAAATACGGTTTACATCGAATGATGCGTGTTCGCGAATTTTCGCTACATCTTCTTTCGGGATATCACCGATTTCCGCCCAAGCTTCACATGCTAAAATTTCTACTTCAAGCCATGCTTGGTACTTATTTTGCTCAGTCCAAATTGCTCCCATTTCAGGACGTGTATAACGTTCGATCATATTTTGTTCTCCTTCTACTCTGACCAGATGCCAGAATCCTCGATTTGTTTTAATGTTGCATTTAAATCATCTGTCATAATTGTAACATGCCCCATTTTTCTGTTTACTTTTGCTTCTGCCTTACCATATAAATGAACAGACCAATCAGGATATTTCGAAATAGAATTTGTAAGTGGTACTACATGTTGCCCAAGGACGTTTACCATAATAGCTGGTGCCCATAGTTTTGGCTTACGTAATGGCCAGCCACACACTGCACGAATATGCTGTGTGAATTGTGACACATTACATGCTTCAATTGAGTAATGACCAGAATTATGTGGTCTTGGTGCTAATTCATTGATGACAATTCCGCCATCTTCAAGTACAAACATTTCAACAGCTAATGTGCCA
Organism: Lysinibacillus sp.; assembly: GCA_051874135.1. Classification (GTDB taxonomy): domain Bacteria; phylum Bacillota; class Bacilli; order Bacillales_A; family Planococcaceae; genus Lysinibacillus_B. The sequence continues at coordinate 2,539 of JBJEFO010000327.1, read as the reverse complement.
ACTAAATTTAAATGATCGGCAATTTTCGCTGCTTCCTTTTCTGCTTGAAGCGCCGTTTCGTCAGCAATACGCGCCGGTACGATTGTCTCATGTAAAATATGGTGAACATGGATGTTCTCGCCCACTGGTAAACAACACGTTTCCCCGTCTCCATTGCGTTGAACAATAACAGAAACCTCTTTTGTAAATGGTACAAAGCCTTCTGCAATACAAACAGAGTGTTCAAATAAATGTGCAGCTAATGGTAAATCTTCTTTCGTTTTTAACAATTGCTGTCCTTTACCATCATACCCACCACGCGCTGTTTTTACGATGCATGGGAAGCCAATTTCATCAATTTTCGACAAAAGTTCCTCGTAGTTTTCCGCAACGATATACGGCGCTACAGGACATCCTGCTTCCACAATCGCCGCTTTTTCTGTTACGCGATTTTGCGTAATGCGCACAAGCTCAGCACCTTGAGGAACATAAGCGATTTCTGTTAATCGTTTTAATCCTTCATAATCAATATTTTCAAATTCGTAAGTAATGACATCACTTACTTCTGCAAGCTCTTCTAAAGCTGATTCATCATCGTATTGTGCGACGATTCGAATGTCTGCTACTTGGCCACAAGGTGAGTCCATTGACGGTTCTAATACCGCAATTTTAAACCCTGCTTCTTTAGCTGCTGTTGCCATCATTCGTCCAAGTTGACCGCCACCGATAATACCGATTGTTTGACCTGGATAAATCATTTTCGTCACACTAAGTCACCTGTGCTTTCCAAAACTTGTTGTTTTGTCGCTTCACGACGAGCATCAAGTTTTTCTGCTAATTCCGCATCTGTAGTCGATAAAATTTGTGCGGCAAGTAAACCTGCATTTGTTGCACCTGCTTTACCGATTGCGACTGTCGCCACAGGTACACCACCTGGCATTTGCACGATTGAAAGTAGTGAATCCAATCCATTTAATGCACGAGATTGAACTGGTACACCGATTACTGGTAATGTTGTTTTCGCTGCTACCATCCCTGGTAAATGTGCTGCACCACCAGCGCCGGCAATGATCACTTGAATGCCGCGTCCGCGTGCTGCTTCTGCATATTCAAACATTAAGTCTGGTGTGCGGTGTGCTGATACAACTTGCTTTTCATACGGTACATCGAGTTCATCTAAAATATCACATGCATGCTTCATTGTTTCCCAGTCACTAGAACTGCCCATAATAACGCCGATTTTCGGATTCATGAATTTGCTCTCCTTTTAACAACTACTTACTGCCCCCTAGGCAATAAAAAAGCCCTCAAATAAACTACTTTCTACGCGTGAGAAAGCAATTCACTTGAGGACTTAATTTGAAAGAATATGCAGATAAAAGCATTATTAGCCACACCCTTTTCTTCAATCATTCCAAAAGTTGCTTTCCCTGCATAGTCCGGAATTTACGGTACCGGGTAGAAACACTAGAGCCATATTCTCTAGCATATATGTAGGGTGTTAATGTTTTTCCTTTTCACATTTTAACAAGGGAATGAGATAAAATCAATGCCAAAATGCGAACGATAAATTTTCAGAAAACGTTATTGTTCGGTTTTTAATCAGAAATATATCTATTCTGAGTGGTACATACCTTTAAATTGTATTTTTTGACGTAAGTATGTCGGTTCGCCATTTACCTCTTCGAAAATTGGCTCTTCCTTGCGTCCTACAGGCATATATCCATCTTTCTTCATTCTTTCCAAACATTGCTCGATAGTTTCATTTTCTTGTACTTCATACCATACTTGCTTTTTAGACAATTCGGTCATCCTTCCAGTTTCTAAATACGCTCTAACTATAACATGTTCTAATAAACACGTTTTAACTTCCAAATGTTTAATTGTGAACGATTTGTCACAATTTAAAAAGTTACGTTTTAAAAAACCCTTTCGCGACCTTACTCCGAGGTCTGAGCCTCTTTATCCAAATTTTCTACGTGATAGATCAATTTAATAAAGGGGCTTTAATATCTTCCGGTATTGTGCTTGTGAAATCCCTTCTCTACTATTTTACACAACCACATATGCGCCTTCTATTTTCGTTAACGACTTCTTCACAAATACTTTACACCACGACGGCATATGGTGTAATTCAAATGCAGTAACTGCTTCGGATTTGCATCATACACACCTTCTACATGCAAGCGCATATTGCAATCCACGCGCACTCAAAATTTCAGAATATGCCTGAATCAACGCGATTAGTGTTTTTAAATATAGGAAAGACCTTCTTCTTTTTGTTACTGCTCTGATGCTTACGTTCGATTTCATATCGCATATTCTTAAATCTCCATGCTAACTTACATCTAGCTTGTTATCTCAGTGTGGTGGCAATTTATTTTCATTTTTGATAAAGTGAAACTTCAATCAGTGGGGGGTTTTCCTCATTCCCACTGATTGTTAGTTGAACCAATCGGGCGCATGCCAGCAGTTGATCTCCCACCTATGCTTCTCGATTTTCTTAAGCCTTGAGGTGGGAGTCTTGTATCTGTCGCTTCGCTTTCGATACAGATAAATT
>JBJEFO010000326.1:0-2187 GCA_051874135.1 Lysinibacillus sp. | reverse complement strand
CAGGAACTAGCGTTGGAAAGACACGCTATTTCCTACCCTGGCTCCTGTGGCTGTGACGCGCTACGGCAATTTAGAAAAAGCAAAAAGCAGAAACGTTGATTTAACAACATTTCTGCTTTTTCGCTTTTACATAAAGTGAAACTTCAAAAAAGACTTATTGGGCAGCTACTTTGCGTATTAATCTTCCCCAACGATTTTGACTTCTAATTCTAAATCAACACCATACTTTTCTTTTACTACATGTTGTACCATACGAATCGTTTTAATATAATCCGTTGCAGTCGCATTGTTTTTATTAATAATAAACCCTGCATGTTTCGTTGATACTTCGGCACCGCCAACCCCTTTGCCTTGCAAGTCACTATCTTGAATTAACTTTCCGGCAAAATATCCTGGTGGGCGTTTAAACACGCTTCCTGCTGATGGGTATTCAAGTGGTTGTTTGGATTCACGCTGGAATGTTAAGTCGGCAATTTTTGCATCAATTGCTTCCTGATCACCTTTAGCTAATCGGAATTTTGCACTTAACACATAATATCCGTTTTTCGCAATAATGCTTTTTCGGTAAGCTAGTTCCAGTTCATCTTTAGACAGTACCATTTTATTACCTTCTGGCGTTAACACTGTGCAGTCGACAATAACATCTTTAATTTCTCCGCCATATGCACCTGCATTCATCGCCATTGCTCCACCAATTGACCCAGGGATACCGCAAGCGAACTCAAAGCCCGTTAAGCTTTGTGCTGCAACTTGTTTAGATACATCTGTAATTAATGCGCCTGATTGCGCAATCACGATTTCACCATCAATGTCAATACGATCGAGTTTAGAGAAATTTATTACAATACCGCGGACACCGCCATCACGCACAATCATATTTGAACCATTGCCAAGCATTAATAACGGTACGTCATTGTTATAAGCATATTTTACGATATTAGCTGCTTCCTCTTCCGTTTCTGGCATGACAAACACATCAGCATTGCCGCCAAGTTTCGTCATTGTATACTGTTTTAATGATTCGTTACATTTAATATTGTCAGGATTCACGATTTGTGCTAAATCTGATGCCCATTTCTCAATTGTCATGTAAACCCTTTCCTTTCCTACGTCCATTTTTGTGCCCATTGTTCAATTTCGCGAACAGCGCCCTCTAAGGAGCGGCCTTTTTCCGTTAAAGAATACTCTACACGAATCGGCACTTCTGAATACATTTTACGTTCGACAATGCCCTCTTTTTCTAATTCCTTTAAACGTTCCGAAAGTAATCTCCCACTAATTGGTAATGCAGACTCGATTGCGTTAAAACGCTGTGGTCCATCAAGTAATTGATAAATAATTAACGCCGTCCATCGCTTTCCTATAAGTTCCATCGCCTTCGCTAAGCGCGGACATAATGCTGATTCTTTCATTATAAGGTCACCTCTACCCCGTTTATTTTAACGATATTTTATCGGAAAGTAAATTTACATTTGCATTTACAATAGTTTACCACTTTAAATTTACTTATTAAAAGTAAGTTGTTGGATTCATTGAAAGTTCCTTGAATAAATAGGAAAAACAATTCTATTTTATGTACAATATTGAGTATTTTTTACATTTAATTTATCATTTAATTCAGAATATATAGAGGAGGAATCTTTATGGCCATTTTTACTATTAATATGGCGAATTCAGAAATCGGATTTTCTATTCGTCACATGAGAATTTCAAAAGTAAAAGGCACATTCGGCTCGTACACAGCAAAAATTGAAGCACCAACCATTTTGGACCTTAATACGGGGATTATTGAGATTGAAATTGACGTGGCAAGTGTTTGTACAATGGATTTAGCCCGTGATCAACATTTGATTTCAGCAGACTTTTTTGATGCCGATCGATTCCCAAAAATTTATTTCAAAAAAACAGATCTTACGGCAGGTGAAGATGGCTTATACAAGCTAACAGGTGATTTAACTATTAAAGATGTAACAAAAAGTGTTGTATTTGACACGCTATATAACGGAAAAAAACAGGCAGATTGGGGAGTAGAAACACATAATTTCACGTGCTCTACTGTTATTAACCGAAAAGAGTTCGGTCTTACATACAATGCGCTCATTGAAGCAAGTGGCACTATTATCGATGAAAATATTCAAATAACCGTTTTAATTGAATTAAATAACTATGATTAGAAAAATATTAGTT
>JBJEFO010000325.1:0-2192 GCA_051874135.1 Lysinibacillus sp. | reverse complement strand
GGTATGTATGGCATCCCAGTTTTCATAAGAACCATCTCCCTCTGCGATGGCAAAGCTCTCATCAATCTCATCATATGGAATGAATTCGACTTTCTCAAGCTGAATAAGTACCACAGGTTCAAGGGCTTTGTTTAAAATTATATTATACTCACCAACTCTAGGGATTGGTCGGTTATTAAGCTCGTACAATCTTAATGCATTACAAGTTGCTGTCTTTTCTCCCTTAACGACCATAGCTGCTAATTCATCTGGCGTATCTCCAAAACAATACGCACCTACATTGACAGGCTTTTCCTCTCTCCCCCAATATTCATTCCAAAATTCCAATGCCGCTTCATTCATCTATTTCACCCCAATTGATAATAAGATAATTGAAACATAGTTATTTACAATTCAACAAAGACACTTGCTGCTTTTTCGCTAGCTTTAAAGCGATTACTATAATAATCCCCCAGCATAAAATCGTACTAACAAACGCTACAATGTTCATAAATCACCTACCTATATCACCAGGATGGTTATATATGTAAATTATATGGAACTTGGCGGAATAAAGATACCTCCGCGCGGTACCTTTTTGTGTTTACTTGCTTTATTTTTTAATTTACTTGCTCTATTTTTCGATTTACTTGTATTATTTTTTGATTTACTTGCTCTATTAAAATTAATTGCTTTGAACATGGGTGAATCATTTAATTTTCTTTATATTACTGATAATATAAATATTAAGGAGATACTGATTAGTTTCATTTCATACTAAATCAGATACTTCATTAAAATACATAAAGAGAGGAACATGCTCTATGGCAAATCATTATCAAAATATCGTTGTGGCTGTTGATGGATCAAAACAAGCTGAACTAGCATTTCGTAAATCGATTGAAGTTGCGCTTCGTAATGCCGATTCTACTCTATATATTATTCATGTCATCGATACAAGCTTTGCAACAACTGTCGATATGTTATATGACAATATGATTGAATTAGTTCGACAACATGGCGAGGTTTTATTAGATAATTACAAAACACAGGCAACTGAAGCAGGCGTTAAAAATGTAAAAACTATCCTGACAAAAGGTGTTCCTAAAATCGTTTTATCAAAAAATTTATCTGACTTCGTACAAGCAGATTTAATCATTTGTGGCGCTACAGGATTAAATGCGGTCGAACGATTCTTTATCGGTTCAAGCACAGAAGCAATTACCCGTCATGCAAAATGTGACGTTCTTGTTGTCCACACGCCAGAATAATAATAAGGAGGCGTCCCGAAATGACTTTTCGGTCGCCTCCTTTTCTATCATATTGTAAAATTCACTTCCGCCAAAAAGTGGACAACCCCATGCTATAAGTCCAAATTCTAAACAATCGAACCAACAAATTGTAAAAAGGCTTCCTCTTCTTCGATGAAAGGAAAATGATTACTATACGTAAATTCTTTAAATATTGCACCTGGAATTAAATTTGCTGCTTCAACACCAAACTCAAACGGACACTGAGCATCATGAAGCCCTGCATAAAGATACGTAGGGACGTGAATTTCATGTAAAGCTGGTCTTAAATCATAATGCGGAAGCTCTGTGTAAGAATAATAATTTAAACGTGCAGACATCGTTTTTCCACTATTAGGTCGATTGATCATTTCATCATAGGCTGATTGATTATAAAGGGACATCATTGTCCATTCCTTATTAACCGCTCTACGCTCTTCAATTGTCGATTGTGGATTTGCGAGAACGCTAAATATTTCTTTTAAACGCTTATTATGTGGATTTTCCTTACAATAAATCGATTTAGGATTATTCATATACTCTTTTGAAGCACTTAAACCACCAACAATAATTCGTCGTAAACTATTTGGTGACTGAATTGCATATTGTAAGCCAAGCATTCCACCTGTAGAATGTCCTGCAAAACTCCACGTCTCATATCCTAATGCTTGTCGAACCGCCTCTAAATCTTTTACTGAAGACGACATACTATATTTATCGTTTCCTTCTCCTTTTGTAGAATTTCCACATCCAGTTAGGTTGATTAAATATACTGTAAACCTCTCCGTGAAGCCATTTGCAAATATGTTCCCTTTGTTATTATATTCACTATATAAATGAGTTACACTTAATGGTTCACCATTCCCCTTTTTAAAAACCTCAAATATACCACGTTCTGTTTGAATTAATAACTGTTCCCACATA
>JBJEFO010000324.1:0-2196 GCA_051874135.1 Lysinibacillus sp. | reverse complement strand
CCGCTATCGCTCATTTCTTTCATCATGTCCCACGTCATTTTCGGAATAGGGATATTATCAATCTCCGGATGTTCAATGTAACCCGTAATAACGAAGATTGTCGCCTTCATATTCAGTTTTTTTAATACAGGATAAACGTATTGATAATTGCTTTCGTATGCATCATCGAGCGTGATCATGATTGGCTTTTTCGGCATCAGTTGTTCGCCTTTTGTAATGGCGATTAAGTCCTGTGTCGTTAACGTTGTATAGCCTTCATTTTTTAACAAAATCATTTGCTGTTCGAATACGGCTGGATCAGCTGTTACGCCATTTTGGAAATTTGGATCAAAATGATGATACATGAGTACAGGAACTTGGACGCCATATTTATAGTCGCGAATAGCAGCTTCATCTCCTATTGCAACTTTCTCACATTCATACAGAGTTGTTTTATTTAACGCTTTCGCGATAAGATCTACCGGTAGATAGAGATAACCTTGATGATAGAAACTGTTTACTTCTGATGCAACAAGTGCGTTGTTTATGTATGCTTCATTTGTAAATATATTTACCGATGTTGTTTGGTTGCCAAAGTTAATGTTATAAATACCGTCTTTATAGGTTGGTATGGCGCCAAACTGTTCAACAATCGAACGTAATGGTGCATACACGGTTCCATCGATTATAATTGGCGTTACTTTCGGATCGATGTCCATCTGCTTTTCTTTTCCATCTACCGTCATTACTGTATTATTCGCTTCCATCACGATTAGGTGGGTGCCCTTAGAGGCTGGGATAATAGCAGGTGAATGAAGTAAAACTTGATCAAAAGTGTTAACCGCTGATGAGCGGTACAAGCCATTTGATTCAGTAAATGCTGCAATCACTGAAGTAGGAATGTAATTTTCTTTAGTGACAACAGGCGTAGCCGATTCAGCTGATAAGGAAAAACTGCTGAATAATGTAAAAAATAATAAAATACTAAATAATTTCTTCATGCTGCCATGCTCCTAAGTTGTTAAAATCGGCTCTTATAAAGCCGGACAAAAAACTAGCATTGTGATAGATAAAAAAACATCTATACAATGCTAGTTAATATTTATAATCTATTTAATTATTATACTACTATAACAATTTAGAATAAAGAGGTGAAGGACCAAAAAAGATTGTATAAATCAGCTAATCCTTTAATGCTTCCCATTCTTCTCTCAATATGCCCATTCGGATTGAATCATAATATGTATCATTATAGAAGCGACATTTTCTTAGTCTAGCTTCCATTTGCATGCCTAATTTTTCGCCGACCTTCATCATTCTGTGATTTCCCGACCAAGTTGTAAATCCTACCCGAACAAGGGGCAGAGTGTTGAATAAATGGTCAATCCAGAGTGTCAATGCTCTTGTTCCGTATCCGCCGCTCCAGTATTGCGGGTTATAAATTCCGATGCCCATTTCCAGCCAGTTGGACGGCTTGTGTTCCCAATAGTAGCTGACCGTTCCGATAATTTTGCCATCAATTTCTATGCCCCAATAATCCTCTTGAGCAATCAGTTGATCCCTTTTCTTTAAAAAATCTTCGTATGAAAGAGATTTATGCTCGAAATAGGGGGCATCCCATTTTTTCCATTCAGGAGAATCTTCCTTATAGGTCATTTCCCACAGAGGAAATAAATCGTCTTGTACTAGTGGTCTGATTACTAGATCATTATCTTTAATCATAAACACAGCTCCTTATTTTTACTGAGTGCAGAAGTCTTTCATTAGGCCTGGTTCCAAATAATCGCCATTACGACAAAGAAAGCAATCATTCCAATTGCAATTGTGTTTAGTATAATCAAGGCGATTTTTTTCGTTGTTCCTTTTTCGGCTACTAGGGCTAAAAGTAAAGCAGCAATATAAGAAACAGCTGCAATGAAAAATAGATTTTGTTCAAAGAAATCAAAGTAGATTCCTAATATGAACGGACTTGCGCCAATTATTAAGAAGATGAGGGATAGTTTAGCTGCGTATTTTTTCATAACTTCCTCCTTGTATAGAATATTTTACCATAACAATAGAGAGCTAGAGCATGATAATCCTGTAAAGTTGAAGTATAAAACACACTTGCTACAATGAAGGTAAAGGGTATAGGAATTTGCAAATAGGGAGTGTTATATATGACTGACTTATCGCTTAAACCTATCGGTAAAATAGAAACGGGCTCGATGATCAAGC
>JBJEFO010000323.1:0-2199 GCA_051874135.1 Lysinibacillus sp. | reverse complement strand
CTATAAACTGACTCAAAAACCCCCACCTAACGGCGCATAAATTGTTATAAAACAATCCGTTCTAACCTCGCAGATTAACCCACCATATAAAGATCATCATGAGCACATCCAACAAATTCTATTACTCCATAAAAGCGTATTCAACAACTCTAATTTCATCAACAAATCACTGCCTAAATCACCTAAACTTCAAAAACCCCAGATAACAATCGCATTTCATCAACAAACCATTATTTAAACCCATAAAAACAACCACTAAATTTTACTCCTAATTCCCCACATCAAAATACCACGTAAATCGTAGGTACCCATAAAACCACTAACAAATCCCTATACTTTGTACACAAACTTAAAATCAACACTAAAATTTAAAATATAAATACACTTCATTAATATAGTGCATTGCCACACAAAATCTAAAAACACCAACAAAAATCTGCTACATTCCTAGCAAGACTCAAGCGCCGTCAGGCTACGAAGTTTTTTAAATACACTCTTGACATCCACTCAATTGTATGCTACAATTCAGTAACAGTTCAAAATTAATGGGAGTTGAGCAGCATGAAAGACTATAACTTTAGCGTTCACACAAATATCACACGAGCTATGAACAATTATAACAAGATTATGCCCGGGCCAAGATTCAACACCTTGGACGCGGCTATCCTAAATCTAGTCAAATCATTTTCAGAATCAAGCACCAAATTCTTCATGTCCAATAAAGAGCTTGGGGAGATCATGGTGGCAGATCCGTCAACAGTGCAGCGTTCTGTAGACAGGTTAGTTACGGCAGGGCTAATTAACAAGGAACTCATCTATTTAGGGGCGAAGCCACAACGCCTTTTGACCTATAAACCGCAGGCCGTAAAAGACATTGTAGACCTGTACTGAATTGCAGACTGAATTGCACACTCAATTGCGAATTGCAATTCTATAATAATAATATATAATAATAAGCTAAATTACTCATTAAATACTTCGTATTTAATTCGTAATATTATATTTAATTTAATTTCTTTCTTTTAATTTAAATTATATATATTAAATATATAATATATTATATATTTAAATTATATAAATGCATTTTGCAATTCACTATTGACATTTCCAGAATATGGTGCTATACTAACAATACAAAATTAATGGGGGCGGGGGTGCTTTTAACTATATGGAACGAAAGATCTTATTTCGGGGTAGGGGTAAAGAAGACGGACGCTGGTATCATGGCAGTTATCTGAGGATGGACAAAACCACATACTGCTTCGCTGAAGATTATGAAGGAGTAAATAATACCGAGCACTTTATTGTTTTTGATCAGACGACTGATTGGGGACTACATAATAATCATATAATGGTTGAAGTTGATCCTGAAACTGTCGGCCAATACACTGGACTAACGGATAAAAATAGAGCGCATATTTTTGAAGGTGATATTATTACTGCAAGGCATGTAAATGATGGAAGACTGACAAAAGGCGTGGTAAACTTTTTGAATGGATGCTTTTGCGTAAAGTATGATGACTATAACAATCCAGCAATTGATATGCTTTATGAATATGAGATTATTGGAAACATTCATGACAACCCTGAATTGTTGGAGGGATAAAATTGGCACATTGGATTATTAAAGATAGGGGCCTTCAAGGAGTATTTTATACTTGTTCTAATTGCGGTGAGATATATTGGGACATACTTGATAAAATTGATTATGAACATTGTCTTGCTTGTAGCTCTTTCATGAACGAAGACGAAGAAGAGTATTATGAAGACCCGAATGGAGATTGGAGGAGATAACTATGACTGATTTCAAAGAGACTGCCGTAGGCTACCTAGACGTTGATGACCGCGCTACATTTTCTTCAAGTGAGCGCAAGTGGATTAATAAAATCATAAAGCTGCGTGAGTCATATCCTGACGATGTGCAAATTGAGTATATGCCAGAAGATAATCATGGAATGCTGTTGGCGCATATTCCAAAGAGCTGGCTCAAGATTAAAGCGCCAACTACAAGAAATTTGACTGACGAACAGCGTGAAGCGGCGACTCTTCGACTTGCAGATGCAAGAGCAAAACGTAATGGTTAAAAACTCACATTAATTATGTGAAAAATCGTCTCAAATTCGTTTCAAATTACTTCGGACGATAAAATCCTCATGTGGCATATTAAACGCGGTATTTGGTCTAAATTTTATTGTAATT
>JBJEFO010000322.1:0-9604 GCA_051874135.1 Lysinibacillus sp. | reverse complement strand
CCGTGTTACCGCCGTGAAAGGGCGGTGTCTTAACCACTTGACCAACGGGCCAATACGTTAAATTATCCTGAAGACAAGATTTATAATAACATCATTTTTTATACTTAGCAAGCACTTTTTTTAAAAAATTAAACTAAATATTTGCTTATGAAAACGCTTCAAAATCTATCTTAATCCTATCATCTTCTTACTCGTTTATCTATAACTAATTTATTCAGAGTTTCTACCTATTATAATTGTAGATAGATTAAAAAATAGTTACGTACTACTTTTTCTCTATTTTCAGGATAAATTAATAACGTCTAGTGAAAGTATGGTCACTCCATGTAAAAGCTGCCACAAATTAATGTAGCAGCTAAGTTTTTTACCATACGATACGTTGACGTCGTTTATACGATTTTGCTTCTTTGTAGTCTTTACTGCCTTCTTTGCCTATTCCTAAATAATGCTCACTAATTTCATTATCAGATAACAAGCTAGCAGCATCTCCTTGCATTACTACACGGCCACTTTCCATAATATAGCCATAATGTGCAATCGATAATGCAACATTAGCATTTTGCTCAACTACTAAAATCGACATGCCTTCCTCTTCATTAATCTTTTTAATGTTTTGGAATATTTCTTGTACTAATAGTGGCGCAATCCCTAAAGACGGTTCATCAAGTAATAACAGCTTAGGTTTAGCCATCAAACCGCGTCCAATCGCTAACATTTGCTGTTCACCACCTGATAAATAGCCTGCTTTACGTGACTGTAGCATCTTTAATTTCGGGAAATAGCCGTATATCTTTTCAATATCTGCCTTAATATTACCGCGATCTTTCCGTGTATAAGCCCCCGCAATTAAGTTTTCTTCCACTGTTAAGTCTTTGAAAACACGGCGACCTTCCATACTTAAGAAAATACCTTTTTTCACAAGTACATCTGGTGTTACACCATTGATTACTTCACCTTGAAACTCAATTGTACCATCTGTAACTCTTCCTCCATCACCCAATAGAAGACCTGAAATTGCTTTTAAAGTTGTGGACTTACCCGCTCCATTACTACCAAGAAGCGCAACAATTTTTCCTTCGGGTACATGGAGGGACATTCCTCTTAATGCTAGGATAATTTTTTGATATACAGCCTCTAAGTTATTGACCTGAAGCATGTAAGTCCCTCCTTTCTATTACAGAAAATTAATCTTCGAAGCTAAAGTAATCTGTAATCGCTTCCCATTTACCGTCTTTTACAATACCCATTTGAATTTGTTTAGTACCTGCGTGGTTGTCTGCTGAGAATGATACATTAGCAGCAACGCCACCTAAATCTAAGTTATTTAATGCTTCCATACCTTCACGAATTTGAGCACCTTTAATTTCGCCTTCTGGGTATAATTCAGCTGCTTTTTTAATACCTTCAACCATGATTTGCGCTGTTACCCAACCTTGAACGAACTTTTGGTTGATGTCTTCCATTTTCTTACCTTTGCCTGTTGCGTATTCTTCGATTGCAGCCATACCTGGTACGTCTTGACCTGGGAATGCGTTAATTAATACGCCCATGTAGCCTTCAGCAGTTGCTGCATCTACGTTATCAAATAAGCCTTCACCTGTAGTCCAGTTAAGACCGATGAATTGAGTATCAATACCTAAAGTTTTTGCGTCACGTAAAATTGTAGAAGTTGCTGCCCAAGTTTGCTGAATAATTGCATAGTCTGGGTTTTTCTTCTCCATGTTTAATAATTGCGATTGTGCCTCTGTTGCTTTTACGTCGATTACTTGCTCATCAACGATGTCAACACCGATTTCTTTTGCGTATTCTTTCATATCTTCTACTGGAGAACGCCCGAACGCTGTATCATTGTAAAGTAATGCTACTGTTGGTGTACCGCCTTCATGATTTTCTTTGATCCATTTTAATAATGCACGACCTTGGTCAGAATATGAAGCTGCTACTAAGAAGTTATATGGTGATTCTTTTGTATCTTTTAAGTTCTCCGATAATGAACCTGATACGAATGGGAACTCATCCGCAGCTACTTGTTGACGTAATGCCTCTGTATCACCTGTACCGAACCCAATAATTGCTTGTGCACCAGCTTTGTCACGGTGCTCTTGATATAATTTTTGTGCTTCTGGAATAACATAACCGTAGTCTTTACCGATTAATTTAATATTTAAGCCTTCAATTCCTTTTGAATTAGCATATTCCACATATGCCTCTGCCCCTTCAGCAAAAGGTGCACCTACGTCAGATGTACCACCTGTTAAATCCCATAGGCCCCCAATTACTACTTCACGTGCATTACTATCTGTACTTCCACCGCTATCCCCTTTTGTACCACTATCTGTTGCCGAGTCATCATCGCCACCACAAGCTGCTAGCACGAGTACAACTAAAGCACTTAATAGCATCCACAATAGTTTCTTGCTTTTCTTCACATAAATTCCCCCTACCATTTGTGTGTTTTTATATTTAATTTTTTCGCCGATACTAGTACGAGAATGGCCAAAGCTTGAAATACTTTTTAATATTCAGCCAAATATGTGCTAGCCCCCCTGGTTCAAAAATTAAAAACAGAATAATTACTAAACCAAATGCAAAGTCTTTAAATGCAGATAATAAATGATATAAGTCTGGGAAGTACACTGTAACCATATCAATAAACATCCCTAAACTAACCGGCAATAACGTGATAAATACTGCACCAATAATCGATCCAAATACGCTACCTAATCCACCGATTAAGATCATTGCTAAATACTCAATAGATACTGTTGTACTATAAAGTTCTGGACTTACAATCATTGTATAGTGCGCCAGTAAAGCGCCCGCAATCCCTACGAAGAAAGAACTTACAGCGAATGCTAATACTTTATATTTAAATAAGTTAATCCCCATAATTTGTGCTGCAATATCGCGATCACGAACAGCTAAGAATGCTCGTCCTACTCGCGTGCGTAATAGGTTCGTTGCATACAGCACCGTTAATAATAAAATTACAATAGATAAGTAATAATAGGATGTATTAGACATGAATGTGAATGAACCAATCGATGGTCGGCTTAATACCATCCCCGACGTACCACCCGTTACGCTTGTCCAACGACTAATAATAAACAGAATGATTACTTGTGCCGCTAACGTAGCAATCGCCAAGTATAAACCTTTCAAACGTAATGCTGGTAACCCGAAAATACCACCTACAATCGCTGTAACTAACCCAGCTAACGGTAAAGAAATCCAAAAGCTAAGCCCATATGTAGATGTGATAATCGCTGACGTATAGCCACCTACACCTAGGAAAGCACCTACTCCAATCGATATTTGTCCCGTAAATCCTGTTAAAATATTTAGCCCAATTGCGCCGATAGCTGCAATTGCACAGAGTGTTAATAACCCTATCCAGTAGTTTGACGTAAATACTGGTACTAACAATAAAATACCAACAATTACCCCAATTTTAACTTTCTCGCTAACCGTGCCAAATAACTTCATATCATTTACATACGATGTTTTGTAATTGCCACTTTCACGAACAAATAGATTCCTCACACCATCACACCCTCTCTATACCTTTGCTGCCGAATAACCCGTGTGGCTTTAACATTAAAATCAACAGTACGATAATAAACGGTACAACTTCTTTTAAACCACCACCTACGAGTGGGTCTAAGTATCCACCGGCGATATTTTGGATAATGCCGATTAAAAATCCACCGATAATGGCTCCTGCTACACTATCTAGTCCCCCTAAAATAACAACCGGTAATACTGTCAAACCAATTGTCGCCATGACTGGACTTACACCGCTAATATTTCCTAGTAAAACCCCGCCGATAGCTGCTACCATTGCAGCGATTGACCATGTTACAGCATAAACAAATTTCACACTCATCCCTACCGATTGTGCTGCACCTTGATCATCTGCTACCGCACGCATCGCTAAGCCCATTTTCGAGTATTTGAAGAAGATTGTGAAAACAATTAGTAATATCATTACAATGACGAATGACCATAAATAAACTGGTGTTACAATAACACCCCCAAATTTAAGCGGTGTTTGTGGGAATACTGGCGGAAATATTTTCGCACCATGTCCCCAAATCATATGGATTGCTCCGGCCATTAAACTCGCCAATCCGAGTGTCGCCATAATAACCGAAATAGCCGGTGCATGCTGCAATGGCCGAATAACGAGTCGTTCTACAACTAAGCCTAATATCGCACTTACAATTAATGTAATGATGATAGCGATATAAAATGGCACTTTGTATGATGTTAATAACACTAAACAAATATAAGGTCCAAATAAAACGAACTCACCATTTGCTAAGTTTAGCGTGCCACTTGCTCGATAAATTAAGACGAACCCTAGCGCAACTAACCCATAAATACTTCCTACTACGATTCCGTTACTAAGCATTTGTAAAAAGAATGTCATTATGCCACCCCCTGCTCAATTTTTAATTGGATGACACGTAAACTCACTTCTTCCTCTATGGATTCAGTTTGTGAAGATGTTAATGACACTTCTTGTGTATCCGAATACATGCCGTCAATTAATTCCTTATATTTTTGTTCAACAAAGTTTCGACGGATTTTTAGCGTACGTGTTAATTCACCTTGATCTGCCGTAAACTGCTTGTGTAGAATAGAAAACTTTTTCACACGATTTTGCGGAGATAATTTACTCATCAATTGCGCTACTTGTTGCTCAATTAACTCTACAACTTTCGGGTTCCTTGAAAGGTCAGAATATTCTGTATATAAAATGCGGTTTTTATCCGCCCACCTTCCGACACTATTCATATCAATATTTAAAATAGCTGTCATATATGGCTTATCTTTACCGAAGCAAACCGCTTCTTGAATATATGGACTCGATTTCAATTCGTTTTCTACTAATCTCGGATAAATAACCTCACCATCCGTATTCGTAATAACATCCTCTTGTCGATCTAAAATATGAAGATGACCTAGCTCATCAATATAGCCATGATCGCCTAATGAAAGCCAACCGTCGATTATTTCTTTTTGGTCTTCCTCATGCAAATACTCTGAGAAAATAGCATTGTTTTTCATATAAACGATACCATTTTCGCCAATTTTCACTTCTGTATTCGGAATTGGCACACCCGAGCTTCCCGACTTGATTTGACGATCTGGTTGAACAAATGCAATACCCGCAACTTCCGTCCCACCATATGTTTGCTTTAAATTCACACCGATACTGTGATAGAAATGAAAAGCATTGGGTTGTAACGCTGCCCCCGCAACGTATGCTCTTCTCAACCTACCTAGTCCTAAATGATCTCGGATTGCGCTAAAAATCATAACGTCCCCTAAAACGTACATAAGCTTATCCATACCTGATAGCACTTTGTTATTTGCATCAGCTAGCGCCTTTTTATCCCCATACTTTTTGAAGAAGCTATACACTTTTCTTTTAAACCAACTAGCACCTTCCATTCGCATTGTAAAATTTGACATTAATGATTGATATACACGAGGTGGTGCAAGCAATGTTTGCGGACCAATCTCTCGTAAATCGACCATTACGGTATGCGGTTTTTCTGGGAAGTTAGTAGCAAATCCAATAATTAATGGTACAACCGTGCTCACTACTTTCTCATTTACCCAAGACAACGGTAAAAATGAGAAGTAGTCATCATTTTTCTTCATTTCCTCTTGCTCCGTTAAATTTTTAGCTGCGTTAATTAAATTAAAATGTGTAAGTATAGCTCCCTTTGGCCTGCCCGATGTTGCTGCACTATATGCAATAACAGCTGGGCTATGTGTATCTAACTTATTTGCTTGCTCTTCATAAAAATTTACATGCCCTTTTAACAAATCTTGTCCTTTTTTCATAAGGTCATCTAAAAAGCTAAGTTTACTATGTTTATAATGACGTAGGCCTTGCTTATTGTAATAAATAATGTGCTCTACAAGCGGTAGGCGATCTTCTATTTCTAGTAATTTATCTACTTGTTCTTGATCTTCAACAATGACGATTCTTGCTTTGCAATCGTTTAAATAAAATTCAATTTGATCTGGTAATGATTCTTGATAAATTCCTACTGAAACACCACCTAGTAATTGGGTTGCCATTTGTGCATATAACCATTGTGGTCGATTTTCACCAATGATAGCGAGCTTTTCCCCACTTTTAAAGTGAAGTTCCTGCGAAAGTGAAATCGCTACCAATTCCACGTTTTTCAAATAATCTTGCCAAGTTATTTCATTCCATATTCCTAAATATTTCTGTCTTAGCGCAACCGCATTCGGCTCATTTTTTGCTCGCTCCGCTAAAAGAGTAGGTAACGTTTTATGAATGACCATTCAGTCTTTCCCCCTTAAATAACGGTTTCTTCACCAATATATGCTTTAATAACATCTGGATTTTGTTGAATTTCCTTTGGTGTCCCAAACCCAATCAATTTCCCAAAATCCAGTACAGCGATATGATCTGACAGACTCATTACAACCCCTAAGTCATGCTCAATTAAAACGACTGTCGTCCCCATCACTTCATGCATATCAAGTATGAATCTCGCCATCATGTCCTTCTCTGCATTATTCATACCTGCCATTGGCTCATCCAATAAAATTAGCTCTGGATTAAGCGCTAAAGCACGGCCTACTTCCACACGTTTTTGTAATCCGTATGATAGCGTGCCTACTGGCGTATGGCGTATATCCTGCAAATCTAGAAATTCGATAACTTCCTCCACCTTTTGTCGATGATCAATTTCCTCTTTAGAAGCTTTCCCGACATATAGCCCACCACTAAAAATTCCTGACTTCATCAATGAATGCCTTCCGAGCTTTAAATTATCGAGTACCGACATATGCGCAAACAACGCGATATTTTGAAAGGCACGTGCCATTCCTAAATTTGTGCGGTTATATGGTTTCATATTAATAATTTCTTGCCCTTTGTACCGAATAGAGCCAGTTGTCGGTTGGTATAAACCGCTTATACAGTTGAGCATACTTGTCTTTCCAGCTCCATTAGGACCAATCAGCGAAAAGATTTCACCTTGATTTATATGATAAGTGACGCTATCTAATGCTTTGATACCACCAAACTGCAAAGAGACATTTTCAATCTCTAAAATAGGTCCCATTAAAACTCCCCCTTTTTTGCTTTACCAAAGCCCCTTTGACTTACTTTATTTTCCTGAATATTACTTTAATTCGAATAACTTTGTCAATGCATATTCAAAAAAATATACATATTTTTATTCGAAAAAATTATTATTTTCTCGGTTTTACGCTTTTTATCTAATTTATATTCAACTTATCCAATGGAATATTCAAAGAAGAGGGATTTTAAAATTATTCTAATATAGTTAAAAGGAGGTTGTAGTTTTGATTGTATATAAATTGAACTTAAAAATCTCGTATATTGCTATGTAGACATTCGCGCTGACCGCATAAACGTGAATGTGTATATGATTACGCACTCGCTTAAATCTTTATTTCAATTGTATGTAGTTTATTTAGACAATAATATTTGTGCTTAGGGATATAAAGTGGATTTTAGATGTTAGAAGAAGATCTATTTACAAGGAGACGTATTAAAAAAAGGCAAAAAAAAATGGCTCCGAAGGTAGGACTCGAACCTACGACCAACCGGTTAACAGCCGGTTGCTCTACCACTGAGCTACTTCGGAACGCTATTATAGAATTGCATTTTTTGGTGTATTACCTTAATTACATTAACTATTATAACTACCTTTATCATTTAACACAAGCTTTTTTAAAAGAGTTTTTTTACTTTTTTAAATAAATAATTAATTATCCGAGTACGAAGCCCATATACATTTCTGTTAAAATCAATATTCTTCTATATTATGTTTATATAATTCTATATTATTCCTTTTTCTTCTTGACCTTTTTTTATTTTGATGGGTAAAATAAATATAGTTTTAGTTGATTTAATATTCTGAAAGATTAAAGTTGATTATTTTAGGGGGCTTTCTTTTTATGAATGAGACAAGTTTAGAATTAAATTTAATCGCACCAGAGCAGTATAATATTACAGAGGAACTTGAGAAATACGCTAAAGATGAAACTAGACAAGCAATCCGTTGGGTTGACTCAAAAGGCAATCGACGTGTCATCTCTTACAAACAACTAATAGAAAATATGAATCAATATGCTAATGCATTAACCTCTCTAAATGTAGAACGCGGTGATCGAGTGCTAGTCATTGTGCCACGTTTACCAGAAGCTTATAACGTATATTTAGCTTGTTTGAAGGCTGGAATTGTTCCAATCGCCTGTTCTGAAATGTTACGAGCTGGTGATTTACAATATCGTATTGAACATGCTTCAGCAAAGGCAGTCATTGCTTTTGATGCATTTACTACCGAAATCAATAAAATCGAAGGCTATGATCATGTTTTAAAATGTATTATCGGTGAGGATGAGGAAGGCTGGATAAATTTAAGTACATTAGCTGCACAACAAAGTACTGAATTTGAAGCTGCTACTACTTCAAGAGATGATATGGCGTTCCTTTCTTATACTTCAGGTACTACAGGAAAACCTAAGGGCGTTGTACATTCTCACGGCTGGGGCTATGCGCATGTTCGTACAGCAGCGTCTAATTGGTTAGGCGTTCATGAAGGCGATCTCGTATGGGCAACAGCCGCGCCTGGATGGCAAAAGTGGATTTGGAGCCCGTTCTTATCTACCATTATGTTAGGTGCCACTGCCTTTGTGTATTATGGTGGATTTGAAGCTGATAAATATTTGCAGTTAATTCAAGCAGAAAAAATTAACGTTCTATGTTGTACACCGACTGAATATCGGATTATGGCAAAATTAGATACGCTAAAAGACTATGACTTATCTTCTCTTCGTAGCGCCGTATCAGCCGGTGAACCGCTAAACCGACCTGTTATTGATACGTTCATGAAGTTATTCAATTTAAAAGTACGGGACGGGTATGGGCAAACGGAAAACACACTATTAATCGGTACGATGGAAAACATGGAGTTACGTCCGGGTTCTATGGGTAAACCGACACCAGGAAATAACATCAAAATCATTAATATGGAAGGTGAAGAAGTAACGCCTGGTGAAGTAGGCGATATTGCTGTCCATAAATCTTCTCCTGCTTTATTTAAAGAATATTACCGTGATTTTGAACGCACACAAGCTGCTTACCGTGGTGAGTGGTATATTACCGGAGATCAAGCTAGCTACGATGAAGATGGCTACTTCTGGTTTGAAGGACGTGGGGACGATATTATCATCTCTTCGGGTTACACAATTGGTCCATTTGAAGTGGAAGATGCACTAAATAAGCATGAGGCCGTACAAGAATGTGCTGTTGTTGCTGCACCAGATGAAATTCGTGGTAGCATCGTAAAGGCATATATCGTTTTAAAAGAAAACTATAACTCATCTGATGAAGATGCACTAATTAAGGAACTGCAAGAACATGTAAAAACGTTAACTGCACCTTATAAATACCCTAGAAGCATCGAGTTTCTAAAAGAGCTGCCTAAAACAACTTCCGGCAAAATTCGCCGTGTAGAACTACGCCAAAAGGCTACTTCTGTATAAAGACTTCCTCAAGCGTAAAGGTGCATCTCACAAG
>JBJEFO010000321.1:0-2206 GCA_051874135.1 Lysinibacillus sp. | reverse complement strand
CATCTGGAGAGCGAAAATCTTTGGAAATGGGCGTATTTTCTAATGAAAAATGAAGTTTTTCGAAAAAATGCAGCGTGATTAAAATTAGTGTTATTAATTTATACATAGCAAAAAATACACGTAACGAATTTTTCACGTTAAAAATGCGCAAGCACTTGAAAACTTTTAACAAAAAAATTTGGCCCGCACTTTTAAATCGCTAAATCTTCGAATTGGCAGGATTCGTATACAACATATTCAAAATTAAGTGTCATTTAAGAAAATAGACCTAAAAAATGACATTTATTTATAATTAAGTCGTATATCGATTCTGATAATTGGCCTTTTTCGAGTAAAAAAATTTTGCTTCAGTAATTAAAAGCGAAAAATTTCCACTCGTATTGTTAAGATCGCGGATATAAAATAGTAAGACGAATGTGATGACGTTTAAAGGATTTTTTTAAAGGAATAAACGATTTATAAAAATAGTTGCCAACAAGCAAAGCTCAAAACGCTGTAAAAACATTTTGAGCTTTATTTTCAATATGAATTAGTTAAAACTTAATACCCTTATCACCGTATCCTAACTTGTGGAACAGCCAACCGTTTGTAAACGATACGGTGTTAGAGAAGAAATAACTAAAGTTTTACAGCAAATGTATGCAACTCTTTAGATAACTTTTCAATACTATGCATTGAATTTGTCACTTGTTCAATTGCTTGTTGTTGGTTATTGCCAGTTGTTGAAAGCTGTTCAATAGCCTGAGCCATTTGCTTTGTGACAGATGAAATTTCAGACATTGTAATTCGAATTTGATCGGCAAAGGAAATTGTTTCTTTAGAGAATTTACGAATTTCATTAGCAACTACTTCGAATCCACGTCCATGTTCACCAGCTCGTGCAGCTTCGATGGCTGCATTTAAACCAAGCAAGTTCGTTTGATCGGCGACTTTTTTTATAATGGATAACACAGCTGTAGATTGTGCCACATTTTCTTCAGCTAACTTAGAATAACCATAAAGCTGTGTGGATACTTCAGTCATTTTGTTAGCACCCTGAACAATTGAGTTCATATCAGAAGACGCACTTGAGAGAGAGTCTGTTAAATGTAGGGCAATATCGCGTAATTCGGTTTGTTTTCGTACTTGTACAGCAATTCCACCAATAACTTTCCCCGTGTTGTCCTCTACCGGTTGGGCAACACCGGTAAATTCAAAGCCGTAAAAATCTTTTGGCACATCAGATTGTAAACGTTTCTTTAATTTTAATGCAGTAGTTAGTGGTTCTTCTGGATGTAAAGGCTGAAACGGCTTAATATGTAAGTCTAAATCCGTTGCTGGAGAATAAGTTAAAAACTTTTCAGTGTCGCAAACCGCGATAGAAAAATCAATCGGTATTGCTTGCTTAATAATTTGAATCGTATCGATTACTTTTTGTAGTGTTTCATGAGTTTCTATCAATTTTCTGTCTCCTTCGGAATATATAAACCTTATTTTGGTATAAAATACTATAAAACACAAGATTGAAAAAAGAAAATACTTTATAAAATTGGAACCATCTGGATTTACACGAAATATTAAAAGCAAATCAATCCTAAAATAGACGTGACTTCAGTGATATTATGCAATTTCCAACTTATCCGCGGTTTTTTGCAGTACTAATTATGAAAGGGAATATCAATTCCTGTTCCATGTGTCGCACCTTCATTTACTCACTATGCTGCAAATTCGCCCATACCACAACCGATATTCAAAACTACTTTAACAATTAGTATTAGATGAAAAAGTTTATTATTATCATATATGTTCTTCGCTCAAAAAGAGATTTCCATGAAGAGAATTATATTACCTATTTAGAATTAATCCATTTAAAAGAGAGCCTCGATCAGTAAATCGAGACTCTCTTTATTTTTTGACAGTACCACACTTACTTATGATACGGTTCTCCCGTAACTAGTGTACGTGCGGTTTATTTATTTCTTATCCATTGAGATTTTTTATTTGAACCAATATTAGATATAGAATAATCCTTCTTATGCATCTCATACAGTAAATTCGTTATCTTTTTCTTCTTTTGTTTTTTATCAAATGCTCTATTTTTCGTGTATTCAGTATCAGGCACGTGAACAAAAGTTGAATCCGACCACAATTACACCGATGCATAGTGGATTGTTAACCATTATATTGCTTTAGTACTTCTTGAAGTGGTATGCGGTTAATTTTACGT
>JBJEFO010000320.1:2532-9651 GCA_051874135.1 Lysinibacillus sp. | reverse complement strand
CGCTCAGTCAAAAAAGATGCTGTGTGTCTCAGTTAAAAATGTGGCGAAATGTTTAGTGGATGCAGAAGGTAGTTGAATTGGATTCACAAATTGCTTACATTTTTAATCATTTGGAGGTGAAAACATGGAAATCTTTATTTGGGTGTTACAAGGCTTACTGGCAGCGGTATTTCTATTTGCAGGATTAGGGAAATTATTAGGCGCAACTATGCATAAAGCAAACTTTGACAAATGGCAGTATCCCCAATGGTTCCGTACTGTAACAGGTATCGTTGAAACAGTAGCTTCCATCTTCCTCATTTTAGGCTACTGGAATGAAATCTACATTGCATATGGTACGATGATTTTAATTTTAGTAGGAATGGGCGGTATTTTCACGCATATTCGTGTAAAAGATAGTATGGCGGCGACGTTCCCTATTACTTTGCTTGGTATTTTAGCGATTATTTTATTCTCTTTAATCGTTTAAATTGTAAAAGGCAAGAAGAACTCCTATCATTCTTCTTGCCTTTTCTTAGTTTATTTTACGCATGTGCTTCCGCTTTTCGATACTTTAGTGCCAATAGCATTGATGGAATTGTACAAATAATCATTCCGATAAATGCATAGCGCGGTTCAATTTCGTATAGAAACCCTCCTAAAATCGTAAACACTGCTGTACTCCAGCTAAGCGCAAGTGCAGAATAAATCCCTTGTGCATTCGGAATTTGTAATGGCGAGATGTTTTCCGTTAAATACTTCATAAATGCATAATGCCCCATCGCAAAAGATGCCGCATGCAATGTTTGCGCAATCGTAAAAACAAAAACATTTGGAAATGCAAACACTAATATCCATCGAATTGTTGAACCGAGTGCTGCTAACGCAAGCAACGAGCCAACTGAAAACTTATGAAACACTGTATCTGCCTTCGCAAAGAAAATAATCTCGCTAATAACTGCCACATTTAAAATGATACCAATTAAATATTTCGGTGCATTAATATCCTGTAAGTAAATATAACCATAGTTATAATAAGACGCATGTGCAGCTTGAAGTAAAATGACAATGACTAACACTAAACTAAAATGCTTAGCTTTAAATAAATCCCGCATTTTAAACGATTCGTTTTTCGAAACTTCCGGCTTTAGTGACAATACTTCTGGCGTTTGCTTTAAACCTAGTAGCATAAATATGAAAAGTCCTAATAACATAATCCATAAAATAACCGCATCTCCAAACGCGCCTGTAAAAACTGTTATCACCATGCCCATAAACACAAAGCCGATTGAGCCCCAAGAGCGACTCTTACCGTAATGTTGCAATTGACGGTGTTGTAATAGCACACCTGCCGCGCTATCCAATGCCGGCATTAATGTCGGATAAAAAATATGAACGATCAGCGTCACAATGAACAACGATAAAAAAGATTGTGCCGGAATATATAATAGCATCGCAACAAATGTCGTAATACTAATAACATTAATCAGTCTCCTACTGCTCCAAATACGTAGTAAATAGGGGAATATAAATAATGTAGCTAATCCGCGTGCAACAAGCCCTGCACTCATAATAAAGCTAGCTTCTGATACCGAAATACCTTTCTCATCAATCATCCATCCTGTCCAATACGGTAAAAATACGCCCCACGTCATAAAAAATATAAAGAAATGCTGTGCCATCCAGCGCTGTGTATTCATCCTAATCCCTCCAATTATTGCATCATAGCATGAAGTTTTTTAGAATAATGTGAGATATCTCATATAAATTAAGGGATTTTTAATTTTCTACTACACTTCTGTCGTTAAGCTGTTGGTATTTTGCGAATCGTCATCCGATTGCGCCCGCTATTCTTCGAGTTATATAACTGCTGATCAGCTACCTCGACCAGTTCAGATTCGTTTTCAAATTCACCAGACATCATCGTTGCGCCTCCGATACTAACGGTTGCAATCGCTCCTTCTCTCGCTTCATGAATAAACTGTTTATCCCACACTGCCTCAACGATACGCTGTCCAATTTGTTCAACTTGCTGTGACGTCGTATTTGGACATACTATGGAAAACTCCTCCCCACCGTAGCGTGCAAAAAACATGTTATCCGGTAGCACCTCTTCTATCGTTTGCACAACCTCTATTAACAGCTGATCTCCTGCGATGTGCCCGTAATAATCGTTATATTTTTTAAATTCGTCCAAATCGAGCATTAATATCGATAACGGTTTATTTTCTTTTTTTGCTAACATAAATTGCTCACGTAAATAAATATTAAAACTTGCACGATTATGAATGCCTGTAAGTTCATCATGCATCGCTTGTTGATGCAATCGCGCATTTACTTCTTCTAGCTCCTGTGTGCGAATCGCAACCTTTTTATCTAATGAACGATTTAGTTGAATTAGCTCTTTATTCAATCGTTCGGTCTCTTTTACAGCCTTAATATAGTTCATACTGAAAATAAATGCTTGAATAAAGATGAAGATGGCCATCCCTAATAACGTGAGTGGCAACTTATAAACAACGAGTTGCCCGGCGATATACTCGCTCACTACCGCAATAGCTACAATAATAAGCCCCATCATATTGCCAATACTCGCTTTATTTCTATCTAATAAACCGCGAACACTCATGTAAAAAATATAAAAGATAAACAATACAATAAACAAATACAGCTTAAAGAACCAATCTTGGAAAATGACAGGTGGCGTAAACAATGTGATAGCTAGCAACACAAATAAAATCACTTGTTCTGCCCAAATAATCCACTTTGCGTAGTAGCCTTTATACCACTTTGTAATCAATACCATATAAATCATCGTTGTGACAATTGTCGTAACATACTCTAAGCGCGTTCCCCACTCCCATGACAAATCAAATAAAGTTAACGTGTACACAAACGGAACAATAAAAAACCCTCGGATTGCAATGCCAAAACAAAAAAGTGCAAACCAAAAGTATTCCCTCAATGTATTTTTTAAAAGTACAAACACGCCAATAAACAGACCGATTGCAAAAATACCACCAATTAAAAATACTTGTAAAAATAATTCGTTGTTATAATGTTTTGTCACAGTATCTGTTGTCCCAATATAAATTGGATTGTTAAAGCCACCCCGTATATGCTCAAAACTTGATAGTTGCATAACGACAAGAAACTGCGCTCTTTGTACTTCAAAATTATTGATACGTGGTGCCATTTCAGCCTGATGAGAGACCGCATCAATTCCTACAACACCATTGCTAGCAATAAGCTGATCGTCTACGAATAAACGATAAGCACTATATTGAAAAGGATTATGTATGCTCAAACTTTTGCCTACTAATGATGATGGAATCGATACATAAGTAGCAAACGTGCCGTATGTATTTGTCATTCCTACTTGATTTTCAAACGAATCGGGAATGGATACTATTTGCCCGTTTTCCCCTGCGGCAAGACGTTGTTCAACATCATCTGCTGTTAACAATTGCTCATGATAAAAATGCCACTCACCATTTAATGTTTCATATGCTTTATCGTTTTCTACCTGTATGTCAAACGTCTTAGCGTTAGTATCAATTGGTAATACAAATAATGCGATGACTAGTACAATTAGAGGAAACCATAATTTCTGAATATTTCCCACTCCCTTTCAAATTAATTGACATAAATACCTATATCACTTTATTTTACAAAAAATAACTTAATAAATTCTTACAAAATATAAACATTTCTCGAATCTTTAATGTTTCCCCTATTTCATTGTTTTTCACTTAATAATCAGTTTATCTATTATAATGTGAGATATCTCATATTTTTGGAGGCGTATGATGCACATTTTAAAAAATGAAAAAAGAACTTACTATTTACAACAATATTCAATTGCACATTTATTTTCATTTCCAATCGAAGACTATATTCAAGTGCATGAATATAAGGGCGGGGAATGGATTATACAAGAAGGGACGCCACCTGAGTATTTGCTCTATGTTCTAGAAGGCAAGGCGAAAATTTACATTACTTATCAAAACGGTAAAGTGTCATTATTAAATTTTATTAGCGAATTTGAATATATAGGGGAGATGGAGCTACTTAATGACGTATATTATTCGAAAGGGATTCAAACGTCGACGAAAACGATTTGCTTTGCGATTCCGTTTCATAGTTGCCGCAAGCTAATGTTAGAGGACGCCACATTTCTACGCCATTTATCGATTTTTTTAAGTAGTAAAGCAACGCACATGGCAGCAAAATATTCGCAAAGTCTTGCGTTCCCTTTAGAAAATCGGTTGGCGGATTTTATTTTACAAACAATGGACAGCGATTTATATAAAGAAAAACACGTGACGGTTTGTGATTTTTTAGGTGTCTCGTATCGGCATTTGTTGCATGTACTTTCTCAATTTTGTGAGAAGCAATATTTAAAGAAGGAAGGACACGCTTACCAAATCATCGATAAAGCCGCTTTAACAGAACTAGCGGATATATTGAAAAATGAATAAAACCTTCCCTCTTTTAAAACGGCTATTAACCAATCCAAAATAATAAAACAATTATACTAAAGAAGCTCGTACAAATACTCAACACGGACAGCACAACGTAAATTAATACTTTCCACTGATGCGTTACACGCGCTTTTCTCGCAACTAAAAATGTTACGATGAATAATACAAAACTAGCGCATGTTAGCATTGCAACATAACCAAGTGGCGATATAGCGTCATAAGAGGCATTCAAACGATAAGCTAATCCTTGTGCTCCCCAACCGATTATTGTCGCAGTTACTGCTATTAAAACCGTAGCACCTACTTTAATAAATGTTTTATTCAGTGATTTCAAATGGGCAGGATAAATTGTAAGTAATAAGACTGCATAAACAATCGCTATTAATATTGCAACTAAGTCAATGCTCATTTGACTAAAATAATTCAATCCAAATAAAGGTGTGATAAAAAGAATATAAAGCGGATACTGTAGATTAACTAAACCGTCTAAAATAAGAAAATCACCTATTAAATCAGCTTCAAGACGAATCATAGTAAATACATAAATACTACCGACAGTAGCAAGTAATAAAAAATACTTTATTGGCATCATATTTTTAATAGAAACGTAAATAAGCATTGCGAGAAAAACAATTGAAGAAAGTAAATGATAAATCGTTATTGTACTATCAGGAAATTTGATTGCTGACATTAAATTTATGGCAAGCACTACAAAATAAATAGCTACTATGATACCATTTCTCATGAATATTCCCCTCGTAAATTAATCACTCTTAGTGTAATTTTACACCATTTGTGTATATTTTTAAAGCATATAAAAACACTGCTCCGGTTGCTTGGATTATTTGTCAAATCCAAACAACTGAAACAGTGTGTCCTTCGATACGAGTACATCCGCTAATGTGTAGCTATCTAGCACGTTTAAATAAGCTTGTAATGCTTCATACAATGCATTTTTCAAGCGACATTCCGGTGAAATTTTGCACAAATTATTTTCCGGATTAAAGCATTCAACAATATGAAAATCTTCTTCTGTTTTGCGAACGACTTGTCCAATAACAATATCTTCAGGCTGCATTGCAAGTCGAATGCCACCACCGCGGCCACGAATCGTTTCAATATAGCCATACTTTCCTAAATCGTATGTAACTTTCATTAAATGATTTTTTGAAATTTGATACGTGTCAGCAATTTCTTGAATCGTTGCTAAATGATCTGGACCACGCACGCCCAAATACATAAGGACACGTAACGAATAGTCTGTATATACCGTTAAGCGCACATTCCCACCAACTTTCCTTTTTTGAGTATAACATCAAAATGATGCCTAACTAATAGATACGCTCAATTTTTTAAGAAGTATTTTAAATACATGTTTTGTGACAACTTTGTTAAAGATGTATTTTACATATTGCTTTAAGATTTACACATGCGTATAGTGAGCAGTGAGAGGAAGTGGCAATATGTTACAACAAAAAACAATCGACATTATTAAATCAACAGTACCGGTACTTGAAGTACATGGATTAGCAATTACTTCAACGTTTTATAAAAATATGTTTGAGGCACACCCAGAATTATTAAATATCTTTAATCACACAAATCAGCGTAAAGGTCGCCAGCCAAATGCATTAGCAAACACTGTTTATGCTGCAGCTGTTCACATCGACAACTTAGAAGCAATCGTGCCAGCAGTCATGTTAATTGCACATAAACACCGTAGCTTAGGTATTTTACCAGAGCACTATCCAATCGTTGGTGAGCATTTACTAGGAGCGATTAAAGAAGTACTTGGAGACGCAGCAACACCAGAAATTATCGATGCGTGGGGACAAGCGTACGGCGTTATCGCGGACATCTTTATTTCAGTAGAAGAAGATTTATACAAAGAAACTGAAAATAACGGTGGATGGCGTTTATTCAAGCCATTCAAAATCGTGCGCAAAGAGCAAGAAAGTGATATCGTGACGAGCTTCTACTTAGCGCCAGTTGATGGTCAGAAATTGCCACCCGCAGCACCTGGTCAATACATTTCACTACGTTTAGCTGTGCCTGGCGAACAATATTTAATGAATCGCCAATATACAGTAACGGACGTAACAGAAAATAACGAATACCGCATTTCAGTTAAACGTGAAGATGATACAACTCCAAACGGTCGCGTATCTACTTACTTACACAACGAAGCTGAAATCGGTACAGAAATTGAAGTATCTGCACCAGCTGGTTTATTCACATTAAAAGAAGGTACAAATGATGTACTATTCATTAGCGGCGGTGTTGGTGTAACACCACTTTATCGTATGCTATTAGCTGCGGGTGGTCGCAATACTTCATTCATTCAATGTGCACGTAACGAACACGTTGCTGCCTTCACAGAGCAAATTAAAGCAAATGCAAACAATTACAAAGCAGTGTATTCAGATACTGACGGTTACTTAACAAACAGTCAAATTGATACTATGTTAACGCCTAATGCGGATGTTTACATTTGTGGTCCAACACCATTTATGCAAGCCGTTATTGGCCAATTAAAAGAAATGGGCGTTTCCGAAGACCGCATTCACTACGAATTCTTCGGACCAGCATTAAATATTTAAAATATGTGCGTTTTCGGGTCTGATATGTGCGTTTCGCGTCGGGATATGTGCGAATT
>JBJEFO010000320.1:0-2432 GCA_051874135.1 Lysinibacillus sp. | reverse complement strand
ACACAAAAGGGTGTCCCCCTCTTCATAATCTGAAGAAGGAGACACCCTTTTCCTACACTTTCATATACAATTGTACACCATTCTCTTCTTTTATCGTTGCTAATCCATTATCGACTAGGTAATCGAGCTGACCAAGTGTTTCCGAAAGCGTTAATCCAAGCTGTGATTTGTAAATTTTTGAAAATAAAATTTTTGTTACATCAAAAACACTTTGTGGTTCCTGTAAAAACTCTCGTACTTTTAACGCACGAGCTTGCTGTTTCGCTAATCGCTCCTCCACTAACTCACGTACATTACGCACCTCATCACCATGACCTGTATATAATGTCGATACGTGTAAATCGCTTAGCTTTTGCAGTGAAGCATTGTATTGTAATAACGAATGCGGGCGGTCACCCTCCAATGCTACTGGTGGCTCTACAAGTGGATTAGATGATACTTTTTCAAGCAATAAATCTCCACCGATACATTCCTGTGATTTTTTATCTAGAAAAATTAAATGGCTTTGTGCATGACCCGGTGTTTCATAAACTTTAAGACCTGGATGCCCTGGCACTTCATCACCTTCCTTCAGAAAGGCTGTTAACGGGCGACTTCCGAACAGCTCCAATTCCCCACGTACTTGAACAATATTCTTTATAATGGATCTCGGCACATTTTGTTTTTCTAACTCTTGCATATAAAATTGCGTGTGATACTCTAGAAAATCTGGTTCTTGTCGCATCCAGTGATCTACATATTCATGCCCTAGTATATCTGCGTGTGGAAATGCATCGACCCAGCCTGCATGATCGGGATGATGGTGCGTTAAAACGACTTGCTCAACATCCTTCATGTCATAGCCCGCCGAACGTATTCCCCATTTAATCGCCTCATATGCTTCCTCTGTTTTTGGACCCGCATCAAATAAAGTCAATGCATCTCCTTTTACTAAAAATGCATTTACATCCCCAACTGGATACGGTGTCGGTATGACTATTTTATTTATGTTCATTATAACATCCCCTTTGTTATCGAAAAAATGAATCACTATTCATCTATTTTACTCCTTTTTTAGCTATTCGTCACGCTTTAGGTTGACACCTTGACATTACATTTATATAATTTTTCATAATTCCAAATAAAAGCGTTGACGAAGCCAAGTAAATAATTGAATGATGATAAGAGAGTGTTGCGTATGCTGAGAGCAACATCATCCACTTCAATAATTGAACCTACTTCTGAGCTGTTATGACAACATAACCGCTAACCTGGCGTTAAAAGGACTCAAGTTGCACTTATGTGAACTAAGGTGGTACCGCGGAAACAAGCGTTTTCGTCCTTATTAAAGGACGAAAGCGCTTTTTATTTATTAAGGAGGCATTTTTCATGCAAAAAATCGTGTTTATCGGTGCTGGCTCAATGGCTGAAGCACTAATTGGTGGCTGGATTAATAAAGGATGTGTCGATGCGCAGCAAATTTACGTTTCAAATCGGTCTGACCGTGCACGTTTACAATACTTACACAATCAATACGGTGTACAAATTTTAGAGCAATTATCACATATTCAAGATGCAGATTGCATTATTTTAGCAATGAAACCTAAAGATGTCTGTGCTGCGATGGATAGTATTGCGCCATATATCGGAGAACAAACAGCTGTACTATCCGTACTTGCGGGCATATCGATTGCAACAATTGAACAAGGATTATCACCAAGACCTATCGCACGCGTAATGCCAAATACTTCTGCTACAATTGGCATGAGTGCTAGCGGAATCGCTTTTAATGACCTTGTGTCAGAACAACAAAAGAAAGCATTTATTCAAATGCTAGCAACAATCGGGCTTGTCGTTGAAGTAGAGGAAGATAAATTACATGCTGTAACGGCCCTTTCTGGTAGCGGTCCCGCATATATTTATTATTTAATAGAAGCATTTGAAAAAGTCGGGACAGAAATTGGCTTACCAAAAGAAGTGGTACGTCAGCTAATGGTGCAAACACTTGCGGGTTCTGCTTCTATGCTACAAGCTGTTGATGAAGAACCAGATGAACTGCGTCGTAAAGTGACAAGTCCAGGTGGTACAACAGAAGCCGGTATCCGCGCACTACAAGAACACCATTTCACAGAAACAATCGAAGCATGCATTAAAAGTGCAGAACAACGCTCACGTGAACTGGCAAAAGGTGTTTAGTAAAGGAGAGTTAATATGACAAAGCTTTTTGACACTTACCAACTACGTAACATTCAACTAAAAAACCGTATTGTCATGGCGCCAATGTGTATGTATGAAGCAGATGACGCTGGATTTGTGCAACCATTCCACGTTGTACACTACGCCTCTCGTGCAATGGGTCAAGTCGGTCTCATCATGCTTGAAGCGACTGCTGTGTTACCTGAAGGCCGCATTTCAGGACGTGACCTTGGTATTTGGTCTGATGCACATATTGA
>JBJEFO010000319.1:0-2217 GCA_051874135.1 Lysinibacillus sp. | reverse complement strand
TTCTTTTTAAATTGTTCTAGCATAAAAACGAACTCCTTCATTTATTTTAGACATGGGTTAATTCAGAACAAAAGTAATGATGATAGATGTTTACAATAGTATAGCAAAAAACGTAAAAATAAGAGAAAGTTTGCTCTTAAAAACGAGAGAAATTTTAGTTATTTCGGTATAAAATATTTCAATAAAATGAAATATTTTACATTATTGGAACATAACTTAAATTGTCGTATGAAAATTTTAAATAGTATAATCAATTCTAAAGTAACTAACATGCACCCTGATAAATGTAGGTTTGTTCTGTATTCTTCCTGTTTTTAGATTAGTTAGACTTTTCTGAAATTACTATTTCCAAAAATTTTTATTAAAAAGCTAATTTACAAATAGTCGAATAATTGTATAATAAAATCTATAACAAAAATATAAAATACATAGAAGGAGTGTTAAATTTGAAAAAGTCTAAATTTTCTCTGCTTTTGACTATGTCTTTAGCAACGAGCGTTTTCTTAGCGGCTTGTGGCGGTTCAGACGACAAATCATCTGATAGCGGCTCAGGTTCAAAAGATGTAGCTCAAGAGTTGCGTGTATTAGAATCTGCTGAAATTCCATCAATGGATAGCATCATGGCAGAAGATACAGTATCATTCACAATGCTAAACAACGTAAATGAAGGTCTATACCGTCAAGATCAGGACAATAACTTAATTCCTGGTGTTGCTGAAGGTGAACCTGAAGTGAACGCTGAAGGTACAGAATTTACAGTTAAATTAAAAGAAGGCCTTACATGGTCAGATGGCACAGCGTTAACTGCTGCTGACTTCGTATATGCATGGCAACGTGCGATTGACCCAGAGAATGCATCTACTTACGGTTCATATATGATGGACGGTAAAATCGCTGGTGCGCAAGAAATTACAGATGCAGCAGCTGCTGGTCAAGCATATGATGTTACTACTTTAGGTGTTGAAGCAACAGATGATACTACTTTAGTAGTTAAAACTGCAAAACCTATGACAGTTGATTTCTTCAAAGGTTTAATGGCATTTGGTACATTCTTACCTCAAAATCAAGAATTCGTTGAGGCGCAAGGAGATAAATACGCGACTTCTGCTGAAACAGTTCTTTACAATGGACCTTTCAAGATGACTGATTGGACAGGTTCAACTGACTCTGAGTGGGTTATGGAGAAAAACGAGAATTATTGGGATGCTGACAATGTAAACTTAACAAAAATTACATTCAACGTAGCGAAAGATCCGCAATCAGCTGTCAACGCATTCGAAGCTGGTGAAGTAGATATCACTGGTAAATTATCATCTGATATCGTAGGTCAGTATGAAGGCGATGAGCGTATGGTTACTTGGTTAGATCCAAGTATTTTCTGGATGAAATTTAACGAAGACAACGAAGTCTTAGCGAATGAAAATATTCGTCGTGCTCTTGCTACTTCTTTTAACAAAGATGACTTAGCTGAGGATGTATTAGCAAATGGATCAGTGGCTGCAAACTATGCAGTACCTCAACAATTTGTTAAAGATGCTGACGGAAATGATTTCCGCGATGCTAATGGCGATTTATTAACATATGATGTTAAGAAAGCACAAGAATACTGGGCTAAAGGTCTAGAAGAATTAGGCTTGACTGAAGTTACTCTTACAATCCTAGGTGGAGATACTGAGGCTGCTAAGAAAATTGACCAATACGTTCAACACGAATGGGAAAAAAATCTTGAAGGTTTAACTGTTAAAGTGGAGAGTGTTCCATTCTCAATCCGTTTAGACCGTCAAACAAAACAAGAATATGACATTATGGATGCTGGTTGGGGTCCTGACTACCTAGACCCAATTTCATTCTCTGACCTTTGGGTAACTGGTGGAACAAACAACAACATGAGCTACTCAAACCCTGAGTACGATGCTTTAATCGAAAAAGCAGAAAACACTACTGATACAAACGAAAAATTCAAGTTGCTTCAACAAGCTGAAAAAATCGTGCTTGAAGACGATGCTGCTTTAGCTCCAATGTATCAACGTGCATCTAACGTATTAGTAGCTGAAAATGTTGAAGGTTTTACGTATCACTTAGTAGGACCTGAATATAGCTATCAATTTATTAAAATCACAGAATAATCTTTTATAGGTACGTACATGATTATGTAATGTCTTTAAAAGAGAGTATATAACCATATATACTCTCTTTTTACCTGTTAGAATTTTGTCG
>JBJEFO010000318.1:0-9660 GCA_051874135.1 Lysinibacillus sp. | reverse complement strand
ACTCGTGCTTAAATAGAGCGAAGGAGGCGTCTGGATGATTGAAAATATTTTACCACCAGTTGTAGACGGGCAGACGAAGGTGCTTATTGTTGGTTCAATGCCAGGTGTACAATCACTTGAAAAGCAGCAGTATTATGGCAATCCACGCAATCACTTTTGGGGAATAATAGGTGAGTTAACAGGGGCAATCGTGCCGGAACAATATGAAGAACGTTTAGCCCTTGTAAAAAAGCATGGTATTGGGTTATGGGATGTCATTCGAGAGTGTGAGCGAGTAGGTAGTTTAGACAGCAATATAAAAAATGAAATTCCAAATGATTTTATCGCACTTTTTGAACGGTATCCGCAAATTGAAGCAGTTTTTTTTAATGGTGCAAAAGCACATGATGTATTTAAAAAGAAGCTAGGCTTTGAATTGCTTGCTGGGCGAGATTATTATAAAATGCCCTCTACAAGCCCTGTACCAGGACGCAATATTAAAACGTTTGAAGAAAAAGTAGAGGCATGGCGAAAGCTTGAAAACTATATTGTGGGAGAAAAATAATATGTATCGTAAAGTGCAGGATTTTCTAGAAGATTGGCAGGTTAATGCAAAAGGAACACTAAATGTAATACAAGCTATTACAGACGACAAAAAGGATGTATCGATTGTACCAGGGCATAACTCTCTTGGGTGGCTAGCATGGCATTTAGTAGGTGTTGCAGGTGCTATTGGTCATTTTGCAGGTCTACAAATCCCAGCACCAGGTCCAGATATGAAGATGCCAGAAAAAATGGCAGAGATTGCCGAAATGTATGAGGCTGTAATCGAAGCGTATAACAAAGAGGCAGCAACATTAACAGAAGCACAGCTAGAGGAAGAAGTGAATGCTTTCGGTGGCGCAATGCCACGTGGCAAACTACTGCGCATGTTAATCGAACATCAAACACATCACCGTGGCCAAATGACCGTATTACTACGTCAGGCGGGCTTACCTGTACCACCAGTAATGGGTCCAACAAAAGAAATGCAATAAGAAAAGAAGCCGGGCATCATTGAATGAGCGCGGCTTTTACTAGTTGAAGTTGCTGTTTCGCTGCGAGCGCATTTAGAAACGGTGTCTGAATCATTAATAGTCGTTCAATATAGTTTTGCAATATACTAGGCAATGCCAACTCTTCCTGCCATGCGCGGCTCTTCCTCGAAGAAGGGCTATAAGTTGAGTACAAAAGAAAGAGCATAAAGTGCCCAAGTGCATATAAATCGCTTACAGGACTGGCCGCTTTTTTCGGGTTATCAATTTGATCAATCCGAACCGATTCGTCAATGTTTGTAGCAAGTCCGAAATCAATAATTGTTATTTTATTGTGTTGCAAAATAATATTGGGAATTCGTAAATCTCGATGCACAATACCTTGTTCATGCATGACAATCATAATATCCAATAGTTCTTCAGTTTTAGTTAATGTATCAGCAATCGAAAATGTTTCATGGCGTTCAAAAATTGCCTGTTCAAAAGTATCGCCTTCAACATGTTCCATTATATAAAAAGGTAATTCTTCAATGAAGCCTTCCATATATACTTTAGGTACAGGTAAAGGGGATAATTTTTTTAAAAAGGTTACTTCTTGAAGAAATTTTAGTCTATTTTTTGTATGGCGGTGTTTTGCTTTAAGTCTTTTTAAAACAGTTTTCTCGCCGGTTTCCTTATGTTCAAGTAAATAGGCGATACCGTAGGAGCCTTCTCCGATTTTGTTGAGGATAGAGTAGTTTGTATTTGTATGAATAAAATGCTCTAAAAGACGGTCATATTTGCTTTCTTTCAATAATGAAATCATTAGCTACTAAAAAAGCTTCTTGAGCTGAAGAAGCTACGAGAAGAACGGCGATAGCTACGTTTATAGTGCTTATGACCATAGTAATTATGACGGCTTGAATAGCGACGGCGGCTACTTGAAGAATAACGACGAGAGCTCGAAGCCGAGTGTAAAATAGTTTTAATGACTTTCTTGAACATAAAATCCATTCCTTTCTATATAATGTTATTTATTTATACGAAGGAATAGCTAAAAAGTTTCAGCGAAAGGAGAAGATTGTGATGATTTATTGGACGTTATTTCAGCATAAAGATTGGCAGTTTATACTTGCTGCAACAGAACAAGGGCTTTGCTTTACAGGCTCTGAGGATAAGGATGAACATGAATTATTTGAATGGGCAAGTAAACGCCGAAAAGGAGAGAGGCTTGAACGAAATGAGGAGAAGATGAAGCCATATATAAAGCAGTTTCAGGAATATTTTGATGGTGAACGGGTTTCATTTCAGCTACCGATTGATTTAAAGGGAACAGATTTTCAGCAACAAGTATGGCAAGTATTAAGAGAAATTCCGTTTGGTAAAATCCAATGTTATAGCGATATTGCATTAGCTATTAACAATCCGAAAGCAGTACGAGCAGTCGGTACAGCAATTGGTGCAAATCCGGTTATGATTGTCGTGCCTTGCCATCGTGTTATTGGAAAAGACGGTTCACTTACCGGTTTCCGTGGCGGACTATCGATGAAACAGCGCCTACTTCAACTAGAGGGAAAGAAATTTTAATTTTTGCGGTAAATGCAGTGCTTTCGGTTACTATTTGATGTATTAAACGTGATGAAACGATGTCACTTTCATGTCTTCTGTTGCATAGTCAGCTTTTACTAAATTTGCTAAAATAGGATGAAGAGTAGAAAAGATACGTAATAAGGAGTGGCCAACATGACGATTTGGATTTTACTAATAGTAGTAGCACTTATTATAACATTGGCAGTATTTGTATATAAACACGATAATACGGAGTTTGCTCAGCTGACGGGGTATTCATTTTTTGATATCGTGTTAAACGCCAAAAAGAGTCATTTACATAAATTAATGACGCAGTTAGACAAAGTATCAGGTGAGCATAAAGTATTACTTGACCTTCAATTACCGGTGAATAATACGACATATCCGATAGATGCCATACTTATACATGAATCAGGTATTTATGTAATTAATGGTGTGAAAAAAACAGGCTGGATTTCAGGGAATGAAGAGCAAGATGAGTGGGTAGAGATAAAGCATAAAGAGAAGCAGGAAATGTTCCCGAACCCAATTACAGCGAATAAACGTATTATTTTTGCATTACGCGATTTATTGCCAGAAGTAAATCATGATGCATATGTAGCAATTTCATTATTTTCAGAAGCTTGTTCATTCCAAAAAGTTGAGATTCATTCGCAAAATATTGAAGTAATGAAGAGAAATGAATTAAAGCTTTGGACAAAGCAAATCGGTGGCGAAGTGTTATCGAAGGAAGAAATACATACGATTTACAAGGCGTTAGAAGGATATATGAGCTTTAAGCAACAGCCGACAAAGGAATCTTCTAAACAGCCTGTGACAAATTAAATAGAGAAAGGGAGGAGTAATCCTCTCTTTTTTATTGGAATTAAAAGCTTTTAAGGAAATGTAAATAAGTAAAAACATCAACTTGTGCGACCTTTAATTGCGGAAAATTATGTAAAATAAAACCCTTTTTCAAGTACAATAGTTTTATTAGGGGGTTGAATATGAAAAAGATACATTACAGTTGGATTATTTTAGCTGTATCATTTTTAGCTATTATTGTAGCAGGAATTATTCGTTCATCATCGGGTGTGTTTATTGAGCCGTTTGAGCAGGAATTCGGTTGGGGAAGACCGTCTATTTCCTTTGCTTTTGCGATGTCTCTATTTTTGTATGGTTTATCAGGTCCTTTTATGGCGGCCTTTGTTGAACGATTTGGATTAAGAAAAGTCATGCTTTACTCTATGGGGTTATTAGTAGTCGGTCTCGGTTTAACATTTGTTATGAAGACGGAATGGCAGCTGATGCTCATATGGGGAGCTATGATTGGCGTTGGATCAGGGTTATTTTTAACGGTACTAAGTGCGCAAATTGCTAATAGGTGGTTTGTGAAAAGACGCGGTTTAGCGGTCGGCATTTTGATGGCCGCCACAGCAACAGGGCAGTTAGTTTTATTGCCTGTTCTTGCATGGCTAGTTAGCGAATATTCTTGGCGTATGGCTATTTTGCTCATTTTTGGCCTAGGTATATGTATGTTTATTTTGATAGCCATTGTTATGCGCAATTATCCGCGTGATGTGGGGATACCGCCTTTAGGGGAAACAGAATTAGCACCGGAAGTTACACCGCCCGTCGGCAATCCATTTAAAATAGCGATAGCTGTTTTATTTGAAGCACTTCGCGTAAAGGAATTTTGGTTACTTGCAGGTAGCTTTTTAATTTGTGGTCTGTCCACAAGCGGATTAATCGGAACACATTTTATTTCATACTGTATGAGCTTTGGTATTCCAGTTGTAACAGCAGCATCGGTATTATCGATTATGGGGATATTTGATTTAGTTGGCACAACAGTTTCTGGGTGGCTATCCGACCGTTTTGATAGTCGCTGGTTATTGTTTTGGTATTATAGTTTGCGCGGTTTATCGCTTCTTGCGTTACCTTTTGCGCTCGAGTCTGGTGCATACATATGGTTAATCGTATTTGCGGTGTTTTATGGATTGGACTGGGTAGCAACTGTACCCCCTACGATTGAGTTAACGAGACAGCGTTTTGGCATTCAAAAAAGCGCTATGATATATGGATGGATTTTTGCCGCCCATCAAGTAGGTGCCGGGATCGCTGCTTATTCAGGCGGAGTTATTTATAATGTGCTCGGCTCGTATACATGGGCGTTTTTATTAGCTGGTGGGTTCTGTGGTTTAGCGAGCCTGTTTGTATTGTTAATCAAAAAGCAACCTAAACTTTCTATCAATTAAAGCAGGGGGAATACGTAGAGAGGTAGAATAATAAAACTGTAACAGGAATACACTTTCAAGGAGGTTTTTATAAATGAGACTTCAAGATAAGGTGGCAGTCGTTACAGGTGCTGCTTCAGGAATGGGCAAGGCAATCGCAATTTTATATGCAAAAGAAGGGGCAAAGGTAGTTGTTTCTGATTTAACATTAGAAGGAGCAGGTGCGACAGTTGCAGAAATTACTGCATTTGGTGGCACGGCAACAGCAGTCGAGGCAGACGTTTCAAAAGAAAGAGATGTCTACCGACTAATTAAAGCAGCTTTAAATTCGTATGGGACATTAGATATTTTAGTCAATAATGCAGGGATTATGGACAACTTTGCGCCAGCTGGAGATGTCACAGACGAACTGTGGGACAAAGTGTTTGCTGTCAATGTAACAGGCGTTATGCGTACAATTCGTCAAGCAATGCCAATCTTTTTAGAAAAAGGTTTCGGTGTCATTGTAAATATTGCATCAATTGGTGGCTTGTATGGTTCTCGTGCAGGAGCAGCTTATACAGCAGCAAAGCATGCTGTAGTTGGTTTAACAAAAAATACAGGCTTCCAATATGCAGATAAGGGCATTCGTTGTAATGCCATTGCACCAGGTGGAGTCAATACAAATATTGGCGCTTCATTTAACAATGCCAACCAAGACGGCTTAAATAAGGCGATGGCAGGAGCAACATTTAATCCACGTACAGGAGAGCCTGAAGATATTGCTCGTGTCGCATTGTTTTTAGCTTCGGATGATTCCTCATTTGTAAATGGTACAGTCGTAACAGCAGATGCAGGATGGACGGCTTATTAATTTTTTACAGGGCTCGGCACGGCTTGTGTCGAGTTTACATAACAAAAGGAATTATGTGGTAGTAAATGACGACGATAATCCGCTATTTACTTGAATAAATCGACAGTATTCCTCAGGAAATAATTCAAAGTTCGACTTCATTTTAAAATGGAGCAAAATCGTTTTAAGGAGGTGGGTTTATGTCACAAAATATGGATCGAATCATTCCGTTACAAGGCGTTTTAAATTTCCGTGATATGGGTGGCTATACAACGCATAGTGGGAAATCAGTAAAACGACATTTATTTTTCCGTTCAGCTAATCTTGCAAAAATGACGCAAGAAGACAAACAAAAGTTTAATAAGTTAGGTATTAAAACGATTTTTGATTATCGGGATGATCATGAAGCAGAGAATCAGCCGACACCTCAAATGGAAGGTGTACAAAATATTCGTGTGCCAGCTAGAGGGGCAGCCCCATTTAAAATGCCGGGTGCTACAAAATCAGAAAAAGTGAATTTTGATTTTTACAAACAGCTGGATACAGAAATGTTTGCGCAATTTTATGCACAAATGCCATTCAATAATCCGTCTTTCCAACGGTTAATGGAACTAGTGAAAGATGAAAGGAATTTAGGCTTACTGCATCATTGTGCAGTTGGAAAAGACCGTACTGGTGTTGGAGGGGCACTCATTTTACTAACGTTAGATGTGCCACGTGAAACAATTATGCAAGACTACTTACTGACGAATAGTTTGTTGACACCTATGGTTACACAAATGGAGCAAAAATTAAAGGTTGCCTATCCAGATGCAGATTTAACAATGTTCTATGAAATTATGTCTGCGAATGAAAAGTTTTTAAATGCGGTGTTTAATGAAATTGATACACGTTACGAATCCGATGCAGATTTTCTACACGATCAATTTGGGGTTTCAAAACAAATACGTGCCGAATTACAGGCGAAATATTTAGAATGAAAAAGGGTTACTCTGTAAGCGAACACTTACAGAGTAACCCTTTCATGTTATGATACATATGAGTAATGGAGGAAAAAATGATGTTATCAAAAAGAGCGTTATGTATTCAAAATATGCAGGGGCATAAAACGATATTTGCGTGTCCAATTTGCGCACAATCGGTACAAATTGAGGATAACGGAAAAGTTGTTTGTCCGAGCAATCATTCCTTTGATGTCGCCAAGCAAGGATATATTAATTTTATGACAAAGCCGGTGCAATCGATGTATTCGAAAGCATTATTTGAAGCGCGTCATAATATTATTTCTAGTGGGCTGTATGACCAATTACAACGGCGATTAGCAGAACTTGCGGTCGGTACGTATTTTTTAGATACAGGTTGTGGAGAAGGGTCACATTTAGCGCGTATTATAGCGAATCGTCCTGAAGCAATAGGCGTTGGTATCGATATTGCGAAAGAGGGAATTATAGCGGCAGCGAAGTTCCATACAGGTTGCATATGGTGTGTAGGGGACTTAGCGAAGAGCCCTTATAACGAGAATAGCTTTAATACTATTTTTAATATTTTATCGCCTGCGAACTACGATGAGTTTAAACGCTTGTTAAAGTCAGGTGGTAAAGTCATTAAAGTTGTTCCACAAGAAGGATACTTAAAAGAATTGCGTCAGCAAGCTTTTGCTGATTCTGAAAAAGAGCGTTATTCGAATGAACAAACGGTCGAGCGCTTTAAAGAAAGCTTCACGCAAGTAACAGTAGAACGTATTACGTATACAATGCCGTTAACAAAAGAGCTTGTACCACAACTAATTGAAATGACACCAATGGGCTGGCATATTGAAAATAAAGCTAATGTTGCTCTTACGGAAATTACGGTAGACCTCAATATTTTAGTTGGTAGCGTAGAGTAGGGAAAAAGAGTAAAGGGGAGAACATCGATGAAAAAGGTTTTAGTGCTTGGAGGGACACGTTTTTTCGGGCGTAAATTAGTAGAGTTATTAATAGCAGATGGACATGATGTGACAATCGTTACACGTGGGAAATTAACTAATCCATTTGGCGATAAAGTAAAGCATCTAATAGTAGATCGTCGTGATACAGAGGCATTTGCTAAAGCGATTGAAGGTGAATATTATGACATCGTCTATGATAATATTTGCTACTCACCAAATGATGCAAAAGCATTTTGTGATATTTTTAATGGGAAAGTGGGCAAGCTTGTTTTTACATCTACACTTTCAACATATGCCGCAGATGGGAAAGCCAAATGTGAAGCAGATTTTGACCCATACACATACAGTATTCAAATGGGCGATACAGAAGATTTCACATATGGTGAAGGGAAGCGTCAGGCTGAAGCAGTATTTTTTAAATATGCAACATGCCCAGTTGTAGCAGTACGATTCCCGATTGTGATGGGGGTAGACGATTATACAGAGCGTCTTCATTTTCACGTGAAACATGTAGCAAATGAGGAAGCGATTGGTTTTGTGAATATGGATGCGGAAATGTCCTTTATTTTAGCGGAAGAGGCAGGACAGTTCTTAAAATGGGCAGGGTTAACAGATGTAGAAGGACCGTTTAATGCAACAGCACAAGGCACAATTTCACTAAAAGATTTAATGACACTTGTGGAAAAAGCTACAGGCAAGCAGGCAAAAATTGCACTTGTAGGGAATGATGAAATTCGCTCTCCGTATGCAGTTCCAGCATCGTGGTATATGACGACTGAAAAGGCACAGCAGGCAGGCTTCGTCTTTAGTAAATTAAACGACTGGTTGTCGGGACTAATTGGTGAAATTTCCAATAAATATAACTAATTGAGGCACTGCCTTTTTTCTAGTAAAATAAAAGCATTAAGTAGATAAGGTAGGAAAGAGTATTGTATAAATTAGCGGCAAATATTGTAAAAATATTTTTATCGTTCAATGGGTCAAAGGCAAAAGTATACGGACTTGAAAATGTACCGAAAGATGGCGGCTTTGTCATTGCGTGTACGCATAATGGTTATGTGGATATTTTAAATTTAGGCTTATCGATTTATCCACGTGAAATTCACTTTATGGCGAAAAAGCAATTATTCGAAATGAAGGGGCTTGGTTGGTTAATTAATCGCCTAAATGCATTTCCTGTAGATCGTGATAATCCAGGACCGAGCGTTATTAAAATTCCACGCCAGCTTATTAAGGAAGGCAAAATTGTTGGTATTTTCCCAAGCGGTACACGTAGTGCTGAAAGTAATGATTTAAAGCAAGGTGCAGTAACGATTGCGCAACTTTCAAAAGCGCAAATCGTGCCGGCAGCATATATTGGTCCCAAAAATATCGGTGGTGTATTAAAGCGTCAAAAAGGGTATTTAATTTACGGTAAACCCTTTACGGTTGAAAGTGGCAAGGAAGCGCGAGATGAAGCAACAAATTTCCTAGAGGCCGAATTCCAGCGCTTACTAGCAGAACTAGAAAATAAAAAATAACAGTGGCACTCTTCTTTTTTGGGGAAGGGTGTTTTTCTAATAGGAATAGACGGAGGCGTATAGATGATTAAAGTATTATTCGTATGTTTAGGCAATATTTGTCGTTCACCGATGGCAGAAGCGGTTATGCGTGATTTAATAGAAAAGCGCGGCTTAACGTCAAAAATCAAAGTTGACTCAGCAGGTACAAGCTCTTGGCATGTAGGGGAAGCACCACACAAGGGGACACGTGAAAAGCTAAAGGAAATGAACATTTC
This sequence comes from Lysinibacillus sp., assembly GCA_051874135.1. Lineage (GTDB taxonomy): Bacteria > Bacillota > Bacilli > Bacillales_A > Planococcaceae > Lysinibacillus_B. The sequence goes on along the minus strand of JBJEFO010000318.1, from coordinate 323 downwards.
AACAAGCGGTATGAAAGCGCGCCAATTACGCACTTCAGATTTAGATTTTGACTATATTGTTTGTATGGATGCTAGCAACGTAGAAAATACACGAGACATGCTACGTGCACATGATGATACAAAAATTTTCCGTTTCCTAGATTTAACACCGCACAAAAAAGACGTACCGGATCCGTGGTATACAGGCGATTTTCAAGAAACATATGAGCTTTGTGTAGAAGGTTGCGAGGCGTTGTTAGAGAGGATTTTGGAAGAGCATCGAAATATGTAGGTAAAATAACACAGGTCTGATTAAAATGAATACCTTTTAGTCAGACCTGTTT
>JBJEFO010000317.1:0-2219 GCA_051874135.1 Lysinibacillus sp. | reverse complement strand
AAAAAATTTAACAAAAAAATCTCAACTCAATTTTTAAATTGTTAAATCATTCAATTAGCAGGATTCGTATACAACATATTCAAAATTAAGTGTCAGTTAAGAAAATAGCCCTATGAAATGACATTTATTTAAAATTAAGTCGTATATCAATCTTGCTAATTGGCCTTTTTCGAGCGAAAAAATTTTTGCTTCAACAATTGAGGGTAAAAAAATTTCACGCTATCTGTAAAAATTACGTGAAAAAATTTGGTCTTTAATATATAGAGGGTGAATTTAATACTTAAAAAAATGAAGCAAAGCACAAATGTTTTTATCAAAATTTCTTTCAAACTATGTAGCTGGAAAACTTTCATTCTCTTATGTAAGTTGAGGAATTTCAAGAAGAATTAGTGTGTAATTGAGAATCTTTGTATTTTTGATTTGTGCTAATGTTAAACTCCACGTATAATGGGATTTAAGTGGTTGCTGTTCGGATATTTTTAGGAGGAAACATAGTGAATAAAACGAAAAATGAAGTAATCCGTGTTATTCCGCTCGGTGGAGTGGGAGAAATCGGAAAATCAATGTATGTAATCGAAATCGATGAAGAGCTTTTCGTCGTTGACAGCGGGTTAATGTTCCCAGAAGATGAAATGCTTGGAATTGATATTGTTATTCCTGATATTACGTACTTAGAAGAAAACAAAGAACGTGTGAAAGGAATTTTCTTAACACATGGACATGAAGATGCAATTGGTTCAATTGCATACGTATTACAAAAAATTAAAGCACCAGTATACGGCTCAAAATTAACGATCGCTTTAGCAAAAGAGCATTTAAAAGAGCTCCCTGCGCCGCATCAAGTAAAGTTTTTTGAAGTGACAAATAAAAGTCGCATGAACTTTAATCGAACTTATGTGACGTTTTTCCATACAACACACTCTATTCCAGATTCATTAGGTGTTGTGTTCCATACTTCAGAAGGGGCGATTGTGCATACCGGTGAATTTAAATTTGACCAATCAGCAAAAGGTAAATTCCGCCCTGATTTAGCAAAAATGGCTCAGCTTGGTGAGGAAGGTGTGTTTATTCTGCTATCTGAATCGACAGAAGCAGAGCGCCCAGGTCATACGACAAGTGAAACGGTTATTGAAGATCGTTTAGCAAAAACGTTCCACGCAGCACCAGGTCGTATTTTAGTGGCAGTGTACGCATCGAACTTTATTCGAATTCAACAAGTGTTTACACAAGCACAACAGTCATTCCGAAAAGTGGCAGTAGTAGGTAAATCTCTTGAAAAAGTAGTAGATTTAGGTGTGAACTTAGGCTATTTAGAAGTCGAAGAACATACACTTATTTCTGTAAGCGATATTCATAAATACCAAGATGATGAAATCGTTATTCTTGCTACAGGTAATCAAGGCGAACCGCTTGACGCATTAGATAAAATCGTGCGCAAGCATCACCGCGATATTAAAATTAAAGATACGGATACAGTGCTCATTACATTCACACCATCTCCAGGGTTGGAAGTGCAAATGTATAACACGATGAATCAAATCGCAAAAGCCGGCGCACATGTGTTAACATCGGATAAAAAAGTACATGTATCAGGTCATGGTAGTCAAGAAGATTTAAAATTAATGTTGAACTTAATGCGACCGAAGTATTTCGTCCCGATTCAAGGAGAGTACCGTATGCTAATTGCCCACTCAAAGTTAGCACAAGCGGTTGGTATGAAAAAATCGCAAGTTTTCATCGCAGATAAAGGCGATATTGTAGAATACAAAAACGGGAAAATGCGTATGAGTGGTCGTGTACAAGCTGGTAACGTCTTAATTGATGGAATCGGTGTAGGCGATGTTGGTAACATTGTTTTACGTGACCGTAAATTGCTTTCGCAAGATGGTATTTTTATCGTTGTCGGAACATTGAACCGCGCGCAAAAGAAAATTGCGGCAGGTCCAGAAATTTTATCACGCGGATTCGTTTATGTGCGTGAATCAGAAGAACTAATGGTCGAAGCTTCAGATATCGCACGTACGGTAATTGAAAAGTATGTTAATAAAGATACGTTTGAATGGACAAATATTAAACAAGAGATCCGTGACGAACTAAACACTTACTTATTCCAAAAGACGAAGCGCCGACCGATGATTATCCCAATTATTATGGAATATTAAGACACACAAAGGATTTTCTTTCGCTCACGAAGCAGAAAGGAAATCCTTTTTTTAAAA
>JBJEFO010000316.1:0-2225 GCA_051874135.1 Lysinibacillus sp. | reverse complement strand
AATTCCTCTAAAATATATTGCTGAATCGCACTTACACGTGATGTACGCGAATTCGCCCCATTAATAATAACTGTTTTTGTCATTATAAAGCCCTCCTCTATTATCTTGATAAATATTCCTGTCTTTCTTTGTTTCCATAAATCATGTAATAAATTGGTATACATAATAATCCGACACAGGATGCTACCATGTATAATAAGCGAAACCCGACACCTTCTATAATGTGGCCTAAAATATACGGCCCTAAGCCAAAACCTAAATCCATAAATATAAAGTAGGTTGCTGTAGCAAGACCGAGACGTGACGGATCGGCATTTTTCAACGCAATTGTTTGCGCTGCTGAATTAAAGTTGCCAAAACCTAGCCCCATACAAGCAGCTGCCATTATAATCATCCAAGTTGCTGTGGATTGACTATAAATGAACATGCCCGCCGCAAATAATAACATGCATGGATACACAACAATATTCGCTCCTCTTGCATCAATCATTTTCCCTGTGAACGGTCTTGAACAAATTACACAGATGGAATGGATGAAAAAGAAATAGCCTGCTGCTTCAATTAACCCCGTTTCTTTGCCATATAGCGTTAAGTACGATGTTACACTTGAAAAACCGAATCCAATCGCTAACGTCAACAGGGAGATTGGAACTGCTTGTTTATCGATATAATCGGAAACACTAAATGCTTTAGTCTTTTCAGCAACAGCCCGCCCTTCGACCTCAGGAAACTGTATACGCGCTACTTTAATGATTAGAATACAAACAACACCTGTCACAATATTTAAAGCAAACATCCATTCAAATCCGTTATTTAAATTAGTTAACAATATGCCGATGAATGGGCCAATTGCTGTACCAAGAACGGCACTTAAGCTATAGTAACTAATCCCTTCTCCTTTCCGAGAAGATGGTGTAATTTGTACGCAAATCGTGCCTGTTGTTGTGCTGACAAGTCCGACTGTAAAGCCATGCAAAATGCGAATAAGTAGTAACGCTGCAATTCCATTAGCGAAAAAGTAACTAAAAGATACAATCACTGCTCCTAAAAGCCCGAAAATAAGTACATTTAACATGCCAAATCTTGCTGTAAATTTCCCTACTAATAATCTTCCTACTAGGGATCCAAGAACAAAAATACTCGCCACCAAACCCGCAGTACTGACGCTTACACCATATGTTTCTATCGCATAGTTAGACATTGTCACCATTAATAAGAAATACATTACTGTTAATAGAAAATTTACAACGGATGTAATAATAAATTCCTTCGTCCAAAGCTTATGCTTCAAGCCTTATACACCCCTTTTTTCTAACAATACCCCTTTGTTAAGTAGGTATTATTAGAAAAAATTATTACACTTATTGTGTAATTTTTTGTTTAATAAACGGATTTATCGGGCGTTTCAAGCCAAGATTTTCACGTAATGTTGTACCTTCATACTCCGTTTTAAATAATCCTCGACGTTGCAATTCTGGAATGACTAGTTCAACAATATCATTTAAACCTTGTGGGAAAGTTGGCGCCATTATATTAAAGCCATCTGCTGCTTCATTCTCAAACCATTCCTGCAACTGATCTGCTACTTGTGTCGGTGTCCCAATAATTTCACGATGACCACGCGCCCCAGCAATATTGTTATATAATTCTCGCAATGTCTTTAATCCCTTTTTCTCTACAATGCCTTTTACAATACCAGCTCGAATATTTGGGTTCGTTCCATCAACTTGTTGACCATTAAAGTCTGGAATTGCCCCTTCAAATTCATAATCTGATAAATCAACACCTGTGAAGTTGGATAAATAAGCTAACCCTACTTCTGGCGTGATATAGTTATTTAGTTGTTGATGTTTCGCAATCGCCTCTTCTTCCGTTTCTGCTACTACAATAAAAGCACCTGGTAAAATTTTTAAATCTTCAGGGTCGCGACCGTATTTCGCTAAACGCCCTTTTACATCTTTATAAAACGTCTGTGCATCCTCCAATGTTTGCCACGCAGTGAAAATAACTTCAGCCGTCTTAGCTGCCAATTCTTTTCCTGCCTCTGAAGAGCCTGCCTGTACGATTACTGGATGCCCTTGTGGTGTAGTAGGTGTATCTAATGTTCCTTTTACTTTGAAGAACTTCCCTTCATGATTAACTTCCGTCACTTTATCTAAGTCGTAATAACGACCGCTTTCCTTATCAACAATTAATGCTTCTTCATCAATCGAATACCATAGCTT
>JBJEFO010000315.1:0-2245 GCA_051874135.1 Lysinibacillus sp. | reverse complement strand
ATGCGGCTGGAGAAGAAGGAAATAACAGTAACATAAGGGAACTATCTAAACTTTTTTCAACAACAATTGGAGGTCTTCAAAACGGTACATTCCAAACATACTATAAATCGTTAGTAGGGGAATTAGCGGTTAAAGGACAAGAAGCAATCCGTAGTGAGCATAATTCCGGTACATTACACTTACAAATTGCCAATAGCCGTGCATCTATGAGCTCGGTATCATTAGATGAAGAAATGACAAATATGATTACGTTCCAACAAGCTTACAATGCAAATGCACGTATGATTACGGTAGTCGACGAGACACTAGATAAAATCATTAACGGTATGGGAAGAGTAGGATTATAATAGACAACTTAGATTAGACAACTAGAAAGAAGGAACTATCATCATGCGCGTTACGCAATCAATGTTATCTAGCAATATGCTTCGTAACCTGAATACAAGCTATGGGAAAATGAGTAAATATCAAGATCAATTGAATTCAGGCAAAGTACTTACACGACCATCCGACGATCCTGTAGTAGCGGTCAAAGGAATGGGATATCGTGTAGATATTGATAAGAACGGGCAATTTACGCGCAATTTAAATGAAGTAAACAGTTGGATTGATACGACTGATGAAGCTTTAGACCAAGTAGGTAATGCTCTACATCGTGTGCAGGAATTGTTAACGCAAGCGTCAAACGATACAAATTCTACAGATGAACGTAAAAAAATCGAAGCTGAAATTTCTCAAATCCAGCAACAAATCCGTGATGTAGCTAATACAAAAATGGGTGAAAACTATATTTTCTCAGGTACAAATACAAGTACACCATTATATACAAATACTGAGCTCGGAACGTTATCTACTGCACCGGGCTTAGAAAAATCGATTCAAATAAATGTGTTCGATGGCGTTAGTATGACTGTTAATACAACAGGATTACAATTATTTTCAAGTATTGATACTGTATTAACGAATGTATCGGATGTTTTAAAATCTAATACATCCACAAGTACACAAATCAGTGCACTAATTACGAATATCCAAGATCAAACTGGAAAAGTACTTGAACAACGCGCCATTGTTGGAGCGAGCCAAAATCGAGCTGAAATGATGGGGAATCGATTATCACTGCAAGAAGTGAATGTGACAAAGCAGTTGTCTCAAAATGAAGATACAGACTATTCGAAAACAATTACCGAAATGACAACACAAGAATCGATTCATCAGGCAGCACTATCTGTTGGATCTAAAATTATTCAAGCAACTTTAGTCGACTTTATTCGATAAAAGTGGTCAAACACAACCCATAATAGTTATAGTCAACAAGAATATTTCGTGTTTCGTCCACTTCATATTTCAACATTGAAGGGGGAATCACTATGCGCGTTACACAATCGATGTTATCTAGTAACATGCTACGCAACTTAAACACAAGTTATAGTAAAATGTCAAAATATCAAAATATGCTAGACTCAGGAACAGTCATTACACGTCCATCAGATGATCCAGTCGTTGCGGTAAAAGGGATGGGCTACCGTGTTGACCTAGATAAAAATGAGCAATTTAAACGTAATATTCGTGAAGCACATACTTGGCTTGATACGACTGATGAAGCGTTAGATCAAGTTGGCTCTGCTATGAAGCGAGTAAAGGAATTAATTGTTCAAGCGGCTAATGATACAAATACAACAGAGGATCGTCAAAAAATCAGTGCGGAAATCTCTCAAATTAAAGAGCAAATGCGTGATATTGCTAATACAAAAGTAGGGGAAAACTATATTTTCTCCGGGACACATACGAGTAAGCCATTATATACAGATCAAACGGGTCCACAAAATCCTGACATTACTGCTGCTGGTGCAGAAAGAGCTATTGAAATTAACGTATTTGATGGAATTCCGATGAAGCTAAATACACGCGGTGATGATTATTTCAAGGAAATTGATGATTTTATGGGTCATATAGAAACCGTTCTTCAAAATAATGCAACAAGTGAAGATATTAGTAGTGCATTGGGCTTAGATGTAACGAGTGCCGGTCAAAATATCCCAGCACTAGATGCCTTATATGAAAAAACGTTAACTTTACGTGCTGAAGTTGGAGCGCGTCAAAATCGTGTAGAAATGATGGAAAATCGTTTAGATATTCAAAAGGTGAATGTAACGAAACAAAAGTCGTTGAATGAAGATACAGACTACTCGAAAACGATTACAGATATGGTAACACAGGAATCGATTCATCAAGCAGCACTATC
>JBJEFO010000314.1:0-2246 GCA_051874135.1 Lysinibacillus sp. | reverse complement strand
GGTGCGATTTACATTGTTAATTGTTATGTTATATGGCTTGTTATTACTATTTTTCTCCCTCTAAAGAGAACCCGTTAACTTTATAAAGGTATTGCTTTTTCTATTGATTTTTCTTTTTTTTCTTATTATATTGTTTTTCTACTGCTGATAAAGGCTCGGAGGCGAGCTCTTCATTATAGCCGGCACCCTTACCTTGTGCAGATGCCGAATTCATTCCAGGTATAACATGTTTCGACTTTCTCTTCGACAAACTTTTCACCTCGCTTTTAATATCGATAGCTTTTCCTGAAATATTGTTTTCTAAAAATAATTTTTAACAAAAAAGAATAGCGTATTTACAAAAAGTGTAAGTGAATAAAACGATTGCTTACAATGATTTCTGTAAGTGAATAAAATTTACGATAAGTTATACTTATCATATGCAATAACTTTATTGTCATTTACTTATTGTAATGTTTTGATAAAATAAAATTGAGAGAAAAGAAGGATAGAATTACTATTTCAAACTTTTCGACATATTTGACTTTTTCCTTTATAGTAAAGAGTGAGGAGCTTGGTATTTATAATGCCGAGCGACGTTTTGTGTCTATTTCTTAACAAAAGGGAAGAAGAGGGGGACATACTAATGGCAAAAAATGATGTTTTTCAATCACGCGCTTCTTTTGAAGCGAATGGAAAAAGCTACAATTATTACAGTTTAGCAGCGTTAGAAAACGCAGGAGTAGGTAAAGTTTCAAAACTTCCATACTCAATCAAGGTTCTTTTAGAGTCTGTACTTCGTCAAGTTGACGGTCGTGTTATCACAAAGGAACACGTTGAAAACTTGGCTAAATGGGGAACAGCTGAGCAAAAAGAGGTTGACGTACCATTCAAACCTTCACGTGTAATCCTTCAAGATTTCACTGGTGTACCAGCAGTAGTTGACCTTGCGTCAATGCGTCAAGCAATGGCTGACATCGGAGGAAATCCTGATGAAATCAACCCACTAATTCCAGTTGACTTAGTTATTGACCACTCTGTACAAGTTGATAAAGCAGGTACAGCTGATTCATTAGCAGTTAACATGAACTATGAATTCGAACGTAATAATGAGCGTTATCAGTTCTTAAGCTGGGCTCAAAAATCGTTTGACAACTACCGTGCTGTTCCACCGGCAACTGGTATCGTTCACCAAGTTAACTTAGAGTACTTAGCTGCAGTAGTTCACGCTATCGAAAACGAAGACGGAACATTCGAAACATTCCCTGATTCATTAGTAGGTACGGACTCTCATACAACAATGATCAACGGTATCGGCGTACTTGGATGGGGCGTTGGCGGTATCGAAGCGGAAGCTGGTATGCTTGGTCAACCATCATACTTCCCAGTACCAGAAGTTATCGGTGTTAGATTAGTTGGTCAACTTCCAAATGGTGCAACTGCTACTGACTTAGCATTAAAAGTAACTCAAGTGTTACGTGCTAAAGGCGTAGTTAACAAATTCGTTGAGTTCTTCGGACCTGGCGTAAATACATTACCACTTGCTGACCGTGCTACAGTAGCAAACATGGCTCCTGAATACGGCGCAACTTGCGGTTTCTTCCCAGTTGACGCAGAAGCAATCAACTACATGCGTTTAACAGGCAGAAGCGAAGAGCAACTTAAAGTTGTTGAAGAATACTGCAAAGCGAACGGCTTATGGTTAACTGCTGATAGTGAAGATCCAATTTACACTGACGTAGTTGAAATTGATCTTTCTACAATTGAAGCAAATCTTTCTGGTCCTAAACGTCCACAAGATTTAATTCCAATGTCTGAAATGAAAGAGCAATTCCATAACGCATTAAACGCACCAGCTGGTCCACACGGATTCGGTATCGATGCGGCTGATCGTGAAAAAGAAATCACAGTTACTCTTGCTGACGGTGAAGTAGTGAAGATGAAAACAGGTGCGATTGCAATCGCTTCAATTACATCTTGTACAAATACTTCTAACCCATACGTACTAGTAGGTGCGGGTCTGGTTGCTAAGAAAGCAGTAGAAAAAGGCTTAACAGTGCCTGCTTACGTAAAAACTTCTTTAGCGCCTGGTTCTAAAGTAGTAACAGGCTACCTAGCTGATTCAGGTTTACAACCATACCTAGATCAATTAGGCTACCAAATCGTTGGTTACGGCTGTACAACATGTATCGGTAACTCAGGTCCTTTAGCTGATGAGCTTGAAAAAGCAATCGCTGAGTCTGATCTTTTAGTAACATCTGTTCTTT
>JBJEFO010000313.1:0-9817 GCA_051874135.1 Lysinibacillus sp. | reverse complement strand
AATGTTCTAAATGCAATTCACAAAATAAGGGCAAAATAAAAAAACGCCCCCTAAATGGAGCGCTTTCTAATTAGTGATGCCCAGCGTGTTCAGCTGGCTCGTTTGGAATAATGGCAGCAATAATGAAGACAAGTACTGCGAATGCTACAGAAACGATTACACCAGTCATGAAGTCGAATGGTACGTTTAATACTGAACTTACTACGTAGTTTAACATAGAAATTAGTAAGAATGACCAAACAAATGCTATAATGTATTGCATCAATTTCACCTCTATCAAACTTTATAGGATTTATCATTTAATATATACCCCAATTATCATAACATACGTTTGGAAAAAAGAAAAATAAACTTTTCAAATATTTCTCGAACAATTAAAAAAATTTGGCGTTGTATAATGTTTTTTTATGGTCTATAATTAAGACCAACTACTAAATGTTAGTGTTAAAGAAAGGGGGATGTTGTATGAATGCAGGCATTATTGGGATGGGAAGATATGTGCCAGAAAAGATAATAAAAAATATAGATTTTGAAAAAACACTTGATACAACAGATGAATGGATTCGTTCTCGGACTGGAATCGAAGCGCGACATGTTGCAGCAGAGGATGAAAATACTTCACATATGGCGATTCAGGCTGCCGAAAAAGCAATTGAAAATGCGGGTATAACGCCTAATCAAATAGGGTTAATCGTAGTTGCAACAATTACGCCAGATCGTGCATTTCCGAGTGTAGCATGTCAGTTGACGGAGCATTTCGGTATACAATGTGCAGCAATGGATGTTTCTGCAGCGTGTTCTGGATTTATTTACGGACTTGTTACAGCAAAGCAATTTATTGAAACAAATAGTTATGAATATGTATTAGTAGTAGGTGTTGAAAAGTTATCGAAAATTACCGATTGGAATGACCGTAACACAGCTGTTTTATTCGGTGATGGGGCATGTGCTGCGATTGTTTCAAAAGTATCGGAAGGACGAGGCATCCTGTCATTTGAATTAGGGGCAGACGGTTCAGGCGGTAAGCATTTATTTTTAAATGATGAAAATTGTATTTCTATGAACGGTCGAGAAGTATTTAAATTTGCTGTTCGACAAATGGGTGAATCGGCAATTTCTGTATTAGAAAAAGCAGGATTACAAAAGGAAGATTGTGATTTTTTAATACCACATCAAGCGAATATTCGAATTATGGAAGCGGCTCGTGAACGACTAGATTTACCTGCAGAGAAAATGTCAAAAACCGTGCATAAATATGGCAATACATCAGCTGCTTCAATTGGTATCTCACTAGTAGAAGAACTGGAGAATGGTAAAATAAAAGATGATGATGTACTAGTTCTTGTTGGATTTGGCGGCGGTTTAACATGGGGCGCTGTCACAATTCGATGGGGGAAATAATGAAGGGGGATTTCGTATGACAAAGCGTAGAGTTGTAGTAACAGGAGTCGGAGCAGTTTCACCATTAGGAAATACAATTGATGATACATGGGCTGCTATTAAAGCAGGGACATCAGGTGTTGGTCCATTAACACGTGTTGATGCAGAAAAGTTTTCAGCTAAAGTAGCTGCAGAAGTAAAAGATTTTAATATTGAACAATATGTTGAGCGTAAAGAAGCACGTAAAATGGATCGCTTTACACAGTATGCGTTAGCAGCTGCACTAATGGCACATAAAGATAGTGGATTACAAGTAAATGAGTCAAATGCAGAGCGTATAGGCGTATGGATTGGCTCGGGTATCGGTGGAATGGAGACGTATGAGCAACAGTTTTTAACGTTCCAAGAGCGTGGTGCGCGACGTGTTAGTCCGTTTTTTATTCCGATGTTAATTCCAGATATGGCTTCTGGTCAAGTATCGATTTATCTTGGTGCTAAAGGACCTAACTCTTGTTCAGTAACAGCGTGTGCCTCGGGAACGAATTCAATTGGTGATGCATTTAAAGTGATTGAACGTGGCGATGCAGATGTGATGGTTACAGGTGGTGCAGAGGCGCCGATCGTCAATATGGCGATTGCTGGATTTACAGCGAATACAGCGTTAACAACAAATACAGATCCAGCTACAGCTAGCCGTCCATTCGATAAAAATCGTGATGGTTTTGTCATTGGTGAAGGCGCGGGTATCGTAATATTAGAAGAATTAGAGCATGCAAAAGCGCGCGGAGCAAAAATTTATGCTGAAGTCATTGGCTATGGTGCAACAGGGGATGCCCATCATATTACGGCGCCAGCTCCAGAAGGGGAAGGGGCAGCTCGTGCGATGCAAATGGCACTTGATACAGCAGGTGTAACCCCGTCAAAAGTAGATTATATTAACGCGCACGGTACAAGTACGCCGTACAATGATTTGTTCGAAACGCAAGCTGTGAAAACGGTATTTGGTGAGCATGCTTACAAGTTAGCGATGAGCTCAACAAAATCGATGACAGGTCACTTACTAGGTGCTGCTGGAGGAGTAGAGGCAATCTTTACGGTACTAGCCCTACAGGAAGGCATTTTACCGCCAACAATTAACTTACATGAACCGGATCCAGCATGTGATTTAGATTACGTGCCAAATGAAGCACGTCAAGCGAATATCCATTATGCTATGAGTAATTCATTAGGCTTTGGCGGTCATAATGCAAGTCTTTTATTTAAAAAATATGAATAAATTAATACCAGTAGTGCATGTACGCACTGCTGGTTTTTTCTTTGGTGGATAAGAAAGTGCATGTCTTTCAAGGAATATACATAATCTTTTTCACAGAAAAAGCCACCTCATAAGAGATGACTTTTCAATAGAAAGGATGTTTACTTGACGCGTGTTGTTCTGTTTTTTATAAGCTACGGCTTATTCGTCATATCCATTACTCAATGTATTTTATATTTAAATTACCGTACGTTAGGTTACTCTTGGTATGCCGTTATTCGCTTTTTATTACAAACAACTGAGCTTTACATCGCGCTCGGCTCAATACTTATTATGATTAGCGTAATTTATAACTTCGGTATATCACGTTCATCATCTTCTTAAAAGTGATTGTGCGGTTTATTTACGTTTACGCCCAAGTCCCATTGCATTTTCCATCTTTTTAAGCGTTTTGCTCGCGATTGCATTTGCTTTTGCTGCACCTTCATCTAAAATATCGTCTAGTTCAGGTGAGTCGATTAATGCATAGTAGCGCTCTTGGATTGGTGTTAAGTGCTCGATAACAGCAGCAGCAACACCGGCTTTGAAATCACCGTAGCCTTTACCTTCATATTTCTTTTCTAAATCAGCAATAGATGCACCCGTTAAAGCAGATTCGATTGTTAGTAAGTTTGATACGCCAGGTTTATTTTCTACATCATATTTTACAATGCCGTCAGAGTCTGTCACCGCAGATTTAATTTTCTTCTCAATTTCTTTCGGTGTATCGAGAAGACGAATTGTTGCCTTTGTATTCGTATCTGACTTACTCATTTTTTTCGTTGGCTCTTGTAATGATTTAATACGTGCCCCTTCTTTTGGTAGCTGGATATCTGGAATTGTTAGCACGTCATTATAGCGCTTATTGAAACGTTCAGCAAGATCGCGTGTTAATTCGATATGTTGTTTTTGGTCATCACCAACAGGCACGATATTTGTGTTGTATAAAAGAATATCTGCTGCCATTAATGGTGGGTACGTTAAAAGTGCTGCTGACACAGATTCTTTACCTGTCGATTTGTCTTTAAATTGTGTCATGCGCTCTAATTCACCAATGGATGCGATACATTGTAAAATCCAGCCGGCTTGTGCGTGGGCTGGCACTTCAGATTGGATAAATAAAATCGATTTTTTCGGATCAATTCCAACGGCGATATACATAGCAGCAAGACTACGAATATTTTTGCGTAGCTCTAGACGGTCTTGAGGAACCGTAATGGCATGCTGATCTACGATACAATAAATAGCCTGCCCCTCATCTTGTAATGCAGGGAATTGTTTAATAGCCCCGATATAGTTTCCTAACGTAATTGTTCCTGTCGGTTGTACACCTGAGAAAATAGTTGTCATAAAAATCCTCCTTTAAAAAATAAAAAAACATCATACTCCCTCGAAAATAAGGGACGAATGATGTTTGAATCCGCGGTACCACCCAGCTTGCTCTTAATGAGCCACTCTTCTTCGTAACGTGAAGGTCACGGGCTAGGATACTAAAAGTTCACCAAGCCAACTCGAAAGTCCATTCCATTTGCGTACACATCTGCTTGCACCGACCGCAGATTCTCTGTAGAGTACTTTCAAATGTACTACTCTTCGTCATCGTTTTTACAATTCATTTGTGAAATTATATTATATTGTGGTACAAAAAATCAATTATTTTTTCGATGCATATTCCAAAAGTAAAATGGGCATACTGAAGACAAAAAAGCAACCTTTACGACGAAGTATACGTCGAATGGAAAGAAAGGTAAAAATTATTCTCAATTGATAAAATTTAAATGAGAATCAAAATGCTATATCTCAAGTTTTAATGAAAATGTTAGTATGTAAGTAATTCAAATTCTAATAAGCATAAAGTAGATAAAATAAGTCTTTTCGACAAGTTATTTGTATAAAAATTTAGGTTTTGAATAGCTGTTTTTGTTGACAATCTATACCCAAATGAAAAATATTGATGTATAATATAAATAAGATTTTATATTAAATTAATTCTAAAATAATAAATCGTTATAAATTCAATACTACTTTGAAAGGAAGTGTACTTATGCAAGTTACGTTATTTACATCTCCAAGTTGTACATCGTGTCGTAAAGCAAAAGCATGGCTTGAAGAGCATGAGATTCCGTATACTGAACGCAATATTTTTTCAGAACCTTTAACAATTAGTGAGATTAAAGAAATTTTACGTATGACGGAAGATGGGACAGAAGAAATTATTTCAACTCGTTCAAAAATCTTTCAAAAACTAAACATAGATGTTGAAACACTAACTTTACAACATTTATATGAGTTAATTCAAGAGCATCCAGGATTATTGCGCCGTCCGATTATTATAGATGAAAAACGTTTACAAGTAGGCTATAATGAAGACGAAATTCGTCGCTTCTTACCTCGTAAAGTACGTGCATATCAATTACAAGAAGCGCAACGTATGGTGAATTAAATAGAGACTTGAAGATGTTGCAATGTATATGAAAGTTTGTAACATCTTTTTTCTTTCCATTGGAAAAACATAAAATTTTCCCTTGATTTCATAGGTATAGTACAATACAATTTCAATATTCAAATAATTTGTTTTGAATAGTGTTTTTCCTTTTCATTTTTTGTGAGAACATCATACAATAGAGTTATAGAGTTCGGGTTGCTGCTCGATGCTTTATAAAATGTTTGTAGTGTTCATATGTTGGAAAAAGCATGTATGATTTTTGTTGATTCGAACCAATAGTAATGTAACAATGGTTTACATGTATTTCAACGAATGACTGTGAAGGGAGTTGAGGTCTTATGGACATCGAACGCATTAATGAAAATACACTGAAGCTATTTATTACGTACAGTGATATTGAAGATCGTGGCTATAGTCGCGAGGAAATTTGGTATAATCGCTCAAAAGGCGAGGAGCTGTTTTGGGATGTTATTGGTGAAGTGAATACAGATGACTACTTTGACTTAGATGGTCCAATTTGGATTCATATTAACGCATCTGAGCAAGGGCTTGAAGTGATTGTCACTCGCGCAAATTTACATTCCGATCAAGAAGCAAATGCCATGATGGATAGCTTTGAAGAAAACCGTGAAGTGGCCGCACAGTTACGTGAAATGGAAAATGTCATTTTTGAATCGTTTGACAACGAAACAGATGAGGACATGGAAATTACCAATGCAAGATTCACGTTTAAAGATATCGATGAACTTGTGCCACTAGCAAAGCGTATCGTGTCGCTTGGATTACCGTCTTCACTATATAAATTCGAAGAGCGCTATTATTTACATGTTGATTTCACTCATCTAGCTGAACAACGTGAACGCAAAAATGCATTAGCGCTTATTAAAGAATATTTAAAACCATCACGTTTAACGATTTATCGTTTACAAGAATATGGCGATGTGATTATGGAAAACAATTGCTTTGAAACGACGCTAGAATATTTCGCATAAATATACCGTCCGTGCTCTTTAAGAGCGCGGATTTTTTTGTTTACATATATAGAAGGTGAAAAAATTTTTAGAGTAAGAAGGGGATTAGTAACAATAAATACTATTCACGCCTGACCAACCGCGCGTAGCATGCCGAATGAGACTGCACGCATTTTGCTCCTCTCAAGCGGCATGGGCGGTAGCGCGAATAGTACACCATTCACTTTTTAGCATAACTCTAATTTTTAAATACCGTCTATAATAGAATAGAGTTCAAAAAAACAGTCCAAATTTTAAATTTGCGATGTTTTTCAAATTTTTCTTGAATATAAGGATAATATTTCCTACAATGTGTGCAAAGGAGGTTTTGTTATGCTTGTCGCCATTAATGATCAAGGGCAATCATTAGTATTGACGAAAAGCTTAACGGAAGCAACCTTAAAACAATTGCGAGAAACAAACTTTTACTGTCCTCAATGTAAAGAAAAATTGATTTTAAAAGCAGGTGCAATTAAAATTCCGCATTTTGCACATACTGCTTACTCCAACTGCGACTCGAGCTTTGCAGAAGGAGAATCCTATCCTCATTTGCTCGGTAAACAACAGCTATTCGAGCACTTTCGTGAAAAGAAATACGATGTACAGCTCGAAAAATATTTACATGATGTACAGCAGCGACCTGATTTGTTAATTCGGACAAAGCGTTTATACGCTCTGGAATTTCAGTGTAGCCGCATTCCGATTGAACTGATTGAAAAGCGAACAAATGGATATAACGAGCGTGGTATTATCCCCGTTTGGCTACCAAAAACACCTACTGTTCCTATACATCCAGGGAAAATTATGAAATCCTCATTCAATATATTTTATCAGCAATTTATGAATCAACATACTGTAACTACGTACGATCCATTTAAACAGCAATTTGTTTATTTTTGTCACTGTATTTATTTACACGGGAATTCATTTTTAAGTGAGGTTCGCGTATTGCCATTAGCTGCTCAAGTTTTTCCGTTTTATCAACCGAAGCTATTATCTGGAAAACGATTTCAAATTATGTTTAATCAATATAGTGATTATCGTAAACAATATATACACGGACGGTTATTTTACAGTCGAAAAGGTGTAAATGATTTATTTTTACGTGCGATTTATGAGCTTAGGTTACAACGGGGAAATTTACCACTGCATATTGGTGTACCAGTTCGTCATGCAAAGGCAATTCCGATATTTTCTGCGGAATGGCAGTTACTGCTCTTTTATTTTATACACTGTCATGGTTTAACAATTGATAGCATAAATGAAAGTACGAAACATTATTTTTTAACATGGGCAAACTTACCGACAATACGACAAGCTTTTTTAGCAATTGATGAATATATACAAATATTGCGTAAGCTTTCTGTTAATGATTTATCGGTTGCATATTCAAAAGAACAATTAATTCAAGTGTTATATAGCGAAATCGTTGCAATATATTGAAAATGTTGAGAAAATGAAGGGGGAATTTCGAAATTCGGAATATACAGATAGATGGAGGAGTTAGAAGATGGCGAAAGAACTTTTAGTACGTGAACAAGTACCAGAAGAGTTAACGTGGGATTTAACATCCATTTTTGCATCAGACGAAGAATGGGAAAAAGAATTTAAAGCGATTGAAGCGCTAGAACAAGAGGCAAAAACATACAAAGGCAAAGCGACAGAAAGCGCGGAAAGCTTGTATAAAACATTACAATTTGGTGACCGCATGTATGAACGCTTCAGCAAATTATATGTATACAGCCACTTGAAACATGATCAAGATACAACAAATAGCCAGTATCAAGCAACGGATAGTCGTGTTCGTTCACTCGGGGCAAAATTAAGTGCTGTATGGTCATTTTTAACGCCGGAAATTTTATCGTTAGATGAACAAACAATTAATGACTACGTAGCAAGCTATGAGCCACTACAACTATATAAACAATCGTTAAAAGAATTGAACATGGGGCGTCCTCATATTTTATCTGCCACGGAGGAACAATTATTAGCACAAATGTCGGAAGTGACGGGTGCTTCAAGTGAAACATTTAGCAAATTAAACAATGCTGATTTACAATTTCCGAAAATTAAAAATGAAGATGGTGAAGAAGTACGCATTACGCATGGCTCATACATTTCATTTTTAGAAAGCAAAGATCGTACTGTACGCGAGGCGGCTTTTAAGGCGGTTTATGAAACATATGGCAATTTCCGTAATACTTTTGCTTCAACGCTTGCTGGGAATGTAAAATCACAAAACGTCCGTGCACGTATTCGCAACTATGACTCAGCGCGTCATGCAGCAATGAGCAACAACTTTATTCCAGAGAAAGTGTACGATCAATTAATTTCGACAATTCATGAGTATTTACCGTTACTGCATCGCTATGTAGCACTTCGTAAAGAAGTATTAGGGTTAGATGAGTTACACATGTATGACTTATTTACACCGCTTGTCAAAGAAGTGAAAATAGACATGCCATATGAAAAAGCGAAGCAACTAATGGTTGAAAGCTTTGCGCCACTTGGGGAAGAATATCAATCGATTGTACAAAAAGGATTAGATAGCCGTTGGGTCGATGTGATGGAGAACAAAGGGAAACGTAGCGGTGCTTATTCGTCAGGTACGTATGGAACAAATCCATATGTTTTAATGAACTGGCAAAATAATATGGATAACTTATTCACGTTAGCTCATGAATTTGGACATAGTATGCATAGCTACTATACACGTCAAAATCAGCCGTATCCATATGCGAGTTATTCTATTTTCGTAGCAGAAGTTGCCTCAACATGTAATGAGGAGTTGCTATTTGATTATTTATTAAAAACGACGGAAGATCCACAGCAAAAGATTTACTTATTAAATCATTGGTTAGATAGCTTCCGTGGTACAGTGTTCCGTCAAACAATGTTTGCAGAGTTTGAGAATATGATTCATCAAATGGATGCAAACGGCGAAGCATTAACAGCCGATAAGTTAACGGAAGTATATTATAATTTAAACGTAAAATACTTCGGTGAAGCGATGACGGTAGATGAAGAAATTGGGTTAGAATGGGCGCGTATTCCTCATTTCTACTACAATTATTATGTATATCAATATGCAACAGGTCAAAGTGCTGCAACAGCATTAAGCAAGAAAAT
The DNA here is from genome assembly GCA_051874135.1 of Lysinibacillus sp. GTDB lineage: Bacteria > Bacillota > Bacilli > Bacillales_A > Planococcaceae > Lysinibacillus_B. The sequence continues at coordinate 558 of JBJEFO010000313.1, read as the reverse complement.
TCTTGAAGAAGGCAAACCAGCTGTTGATCGTTATATTAACAACTTCTTAAAAGCAGGCTGCTCTGACTTCCCGATTGAAGTACTGAAAGCAGCAGGTGTCGATATGGAAAGTCCAGCGCCAATTGCAGAAGCGTGTAAAGTATTTGAAGAAAAATTAAATGAGCTAGAGAAGCTACTTTTGAATAAATAATGCTAACAAGCTGTCAAAACTCGTTTTGGCAGCTTTTTTCTGCTTTGTATAATATTTTTGTTAGTATAGTATTATTTTGCTAGAATAATATAAATTAAATTCACAAACTTTCAAGGAATTTTAAATGATATCATTTTGAAGCCTTGGTATTACTTGTATTTGCAAACGCTTTCTATTTGACGAAATTGTGAAAATGAAATAGATTTGTTGCAGCTATTATTATTCTGTGATAAAGTAATGATTGTGAAATAAATCACATAACAAACATACACCCCTTTGTTTGAACGTGAACATTTCTCCCATCCCCTTTGTGAAAAAGAGGTGTCCTATCTGTCGAGGTTAGGGCACCTCTTTTGTTTTCCTTCATA
>JBJEFO010000312.1:0-9819 GCA_051874135.1 Lysinibacillus sp. | reverse complement strand
AGCAACGGCTACTGCAACGGTTGTAGAAGTATCTGAAGAAACAACGAAAGAGGCAGAAGAAGGTAATGCAACGATTCAACAAGTTGTAATGCAAATGAATAAAATTAATGACTCTACGAATGATTCTTCAACTGTTATTCGCAACTTAGAAGTTCGTTCGACGGAAATTGCTAAAATTATTGAAGTAATTACGAATATATCCGATCAAACGAATTTACTGGCATTAAACGCTGCGATTGAAGCAGCTCGTGCAGGTGAACATGGAAAGGGATTTGCTGTTGTAGCGGATGAAGTGCGTAAATTAGCAGAGCAATCAAAAGGATCAGCCGATCAAATTGCGAACCTTGTACGTGAAATTCAAGTTGATACAGAGCAGGCAGTAAAAGTGATGCAAAACGGAATGGATGATGTAGCAGTTGGAATGACTGTTGTACAGCAAGCAGGCGTAGGATTTAAACGAATTCAGCAATCTATTGAGCAAATGACATCACAAGTTCAGGAAATTTCCGCAGTAGCACAGCAGATGTCTGCAAGTGTGGAGCAAGTAAATAGTGCTATGGAACAGGTTGCAGTAAAGGCGAAGCAATCTTCTAAAAATGCGGAAGATGTAGCGGCTACGTCTGAGGAGCAACTAGCATCAATGGAGGAAATTGCATCCTCTTCGACCGCGTTATCTAAACGTGCAGAGGAGCTATTAGCACAAATTAGGCAATTTAAAGTGTAGTATGGGACACTTATTTAAGTGAAATATCCTTTTAAAAGTTATTACATTAGTTAATGGATTACGTATGGGTGCTGACTAAAAAATGTCATATCCTTGTGACAACGTCGGCATTAGTATTTCCTGTACGTCAAACCCCTACTAATTGAGGTTTTAATTTTTTGAATAAATTAACTTGCTAGGTCATATACTAATAGGGTGAGCTTATGGCTCCTATAAAATGCAAGTAATCGTTCCTATCTCGCTCCATGTAAACGATTCGATCGAGAGAACTAGTTAAAAATGAGCAAATGAATCTATGACGAATGTTTCTCAGTGGTATTGTCACTCATTCAATGCTATTCAAGTATATGTGCAAGGTGTTACGTAACTATAACAATTTTCTAATCAAAATCACGCGGAATATTGGAATATATTTCAATGTAGAAAAGCTAAAAACTTGTCAAAAAATGACGTTAAATTAACCCTTTAATTGAAGGTTAGTCGCTGTATAACTGCGCTCATTTCATGTATAATAGAGCGTATAGGGGGCGAAAAAATGAAGAAGATTGTGATAGACTCGCTTGAATTTAAACGTGTAGAAAAAAACTTAGCCCTAGAAAATTTACATGTAAAAGAAGAACTCGCTTTAAAGGCAATTGAGACTGTAAATGCAGGAAAAAAACTAACGCCTAATATGATTAAAGAAGTGCTAGAGCTTGGAAAAGTATAATTTCGGCGAAGATGTTTCGTATTTATTAGTGCATAACAAATTAGGAATTAAAACGCTTGAACAGCTAGAGATGGCAGAAGCATACGCGTTTATGATTCGTGCACTAGAGATTGAAAACGGTCTTTATAAAATTGCCGAATTTACGAAGCATAGTTACATGGGCTTACACCGTTATTTATTCCAAGATATTTATACATTTGCAGGAAAATTTCGCAAAGTACAATTATCTAAAGGAAGTACGCGATTTTGCCAGTTTCAATATATTGACCAAATGGCAGATGAAATATTCACTGCTCTACAAGCAGAAGGTGATTGGCGCGATATTGAAACAGCTGCAAAACGTTTAGCCTATTTTAAGGCAGAGCTAAATATGCTGCATCCTTTCCGGGAAGGAAATGGACGCGCAACACGTATTTTCATTCACGCTTATGCCCGCACAAAAGGTTATGAGTGGGATTATGCAAGCCTCGACAAAGATGAATATATGCAAGCGATGATTCAATCCGTTGTTGATACAACATTGCTTGAACAACTATTTTATAAAACATTATCAAGTTGAAAATCGGCATTCCTCATTAGTAGAAGAATGCCGATTTTTCTATTATTCAATGCCCATTTTTCCTCGAGCTCTTGCCCCTTCATACCAGTCAAATTCAATTTCAAACGAGTGCTTATCACCTTTTTTTGTATACTCGTAAGAAACCTTTACTTGGTCACCAGGTGCTACAATCACTTGTTCAGTTCCTTGAACGAATGTAAATTGTCCTTCTGCTCTTAGCTTTTGGGCAATTTTTTCAAGTGTCGCTGCAAATTCCTGCGCACTTTGATGTTCCTTATGTTTCAATAAAACTTCCGTTACGGGTTTAGTCGGTTGCATATGAGTCACTCCTTTTGAATTTATTAGCTTAATTGTACCATTTAGAAAATTTTATATCGATTGAAAAAGGAATTGTTCTCATCATTGTCACAAACTGCGCTATACTACATATGGATAAATGATTTGGAGGGATTTTTTATGGCATTCACAGTAAGCGCCTTAGAGCGTTGTAATAAAGAATCAGAGGAAACATTAGCTGTTGAAACAGTGGAATTTTTACAACAAAATATTAGCTATTTAAAAGCACATCAAGAAGAGTTTTTATATGCCGAATCGAGTGCTTTTGCAGATGCCAAAATGGATGCAGTTGTTTTAGAATTCGATGAGATGTTTAAAGTATATACAGCGTTATTTGGATTGCGTTTACAAAAGAAAGTAGGCCAGCAATTAAAAACATATTTACGTGATAACTTGAAAGGCATGCTCGGTTCATCAAGTGCGATGTTTGAGGGGAATGAAGGTATTTGGGAAGTAAATATTGCGTTAGATGCGATTGAAGGATTCACAGGAGAAGAAACATTTGAACAAGCATACGAGTTGTTGATCGATTTCGTGACAAATATGCTTGGAGCGATTGAAGCGTAATGAGTTTGTATGTGTACACATACGGCTGGCGTCCTGATGAAACGGAGCTATGCCGTATGGAAATGCGTGCGTTTTTTAGGGAAGATACAGAGGAAAACGTGCTCATTTCAGATGTAAAAATAGAACCGAGCCGTAGCCCATTCATTCGTGCACGGCTAGCAGTACAGTTTGAATCAACGACTGTGGACGAGCTTTGTGAACGAGTAAAGACGATTGAATTTGGTGAAAAAACATACCGGGTTGTGTCGCTAAATGATGTAGCACTTAGCAAAACGGCAAAATGGGGACATACGAAAAGACGTGCGGTAGAAAAACAGCTCGCATTAGCAATTGAAGGTGAACCGGATTTAACGTCGCCGGACATCGTGTTTGGTGTTGTGCAATTAAGTGAGACGTATTACTTCGGTCAGCTAGTGGAAGGAGAAGCTGTGTGGCTTAACCATCAAAACCGCCCGCAGCAATACTCAACAGCACTCAGTACGAAAGTAGCACGCGCACTCGTCAATATTGCTGTACCACAAATTGCGGATAAGCGTGTAATCGACCCTTGCTGTGGTGTTGGCACTGTATTAGTTGAGGCGTTGTCGATGGGGATTGATATTACCGGTCGCGATATGAACTGGTTTGTAACGTCAGGCTCACGAAAAAATATCGCCCATTTTGGCTATAACGGCGAGGTGCAGCTCGGCCCGATTGAAGACATTACGGAACATTACGATGTGGCGATTATCGATATGCCGTATAACGTATTTACCCATAGCGATTCGAACAGCTTGCAATCGATTGTCACGTCAGCCCGCCGCATTGCAGACCAAGTATTATTTGTCACCGTGGAACCGATGGATGACATGTTGCATGTAGCCGGGTTTACAGTAGTAGACCGAGCGATTGTACGAAAAGGGAACTTTAGCCGGGGAGTTTTATTGTGTGAATAAGTGGATTTGAAGATTAAGTAAATAGAATTAAAACTATGGGGCTGTTCAATATGGACAGCCCCTAAGTCTTTAGAAAATAACGTTCATATAGGATTCCAAAAGAAAAATCCCTCAATGCATATTTTGAGTATTGAGGGATTGGTATCTAAATTGCTGTTAAATTATTTTTTTACAGCATGTATATAGTGAATCGTTTCAAATGCTTGTAAATCATCATGTCGATTAGCAAAATATTGGTTTTGAATATCTTGAGGAGATAGGTGTTCATAAATTAATAGCTGTTCTTTAGAGAGCAATTTTTCTAAATCCGAAAGGGAAGTTGCAAATTTCATTGGCTCTCCAGATGCTTGTGCCATCTGAACCATATTTTGAACACGATTGAAAATACCTGGTTTTGTAAATAAATGCTCATCTGCAAAGTCGAAAATAATGGAACTGCCTTGTGGAAGGTCTTTAAAAAACACATGTAACATTTGTTGAAGCTCGATTGCTGTTAAATAGTAGGTTACGCCAAGTAAACTAAATACTGTTTTCTTCGATGGATCGAATCCAGCTGCTATTAACTTTTCTAAAGAAAGCTCTTTTGAAAAATCCATCGCAACTAATTTAAGATGACTAGGAAGTTCATAACCTGCCTGTTGTAAACGCTCGAGTTTAAATTTTTGAGTGGAAGGATGGTCTATTTCGAATATTGTCACGCCTGTCAGACTAGGATAGCGCCATGCAAACGTATCTAAACCTGCACCGAGAATCACGTATTGTTGAGCACCAAGTTTTAATTCATTCAATACGACTTTTTCTGCATAGGCTGCACGCGCGAGTGGTGTAGGAGATAGTTGAACTTGTGTTACCCATTTTAAAATCGCTGCATCGTTTCCTTTTAGTTGCTTGGCCATTTTGGGACTAAAAAAATTAATACCATTTGTCATATTAACAGAAATAGCTTGGTATTCTTCTGGTGATAAGAAATCTTTCGCTATAAAATCATTGAAAATAATTGGTTGATCTTCTTTTACATGAAATGCTCGACTAAATGCGGAAACAAGAGAAGTCATACTAGATTCATTATTCTTCATATATAAAACCTCCAATAAAAAAAGATTCCCCCAGGCCAGGAGAATCTTATTTTATCATCTATTTTTGAAGTTGTAAATTATAGCATAAATTAATTATTTTGTCAACTATTTTACTTGTATATTTCTCTTTTTTTATGCTTCTAATCTCTTCGCAGCAGGTGTGCGACCGTGAATAAAATAATAAACAATTAACATACATAACACTAGTAAACTTAAAAATAAATATAAATAACGATAGCCAACTAGCGGGATAATCAAGCCGAGTAGGAAAGGTCCGAAACCGACGCCAAAATCAAGCCCGACAAAGAATGTAGAAATGGCTAACCCGATTTTATGACGCGGCGCAACTTTTGCACAAATGGCTTGCATACTTGACATATACGTACCGAAGCCCATTGCCGCTAAAGCACCAGCTAACAGCAGCATAAATCCGTTGCTTGCGAAGCTCATACAAAGAAGGCTTAACGCAAATAACACAATCGCTGGATAAATAACGATATTGTCGCCTTTTGCATCTAAAATTTTACCGGCAATCGGACGAGAGAAAAATAAAAATGCTGCATACACGATAAAGAAGTATGTGGCAGCTGTTATTAAGTTAATTTCAATCGCGTAAACGTTAATAAACGATGCAATACTCGAATAGCCAATACCCATTATAATCGTTAAAGTAGCGAGCGGTAATGCTTCCAGCGCAAATAAGCGATCCGGCTTTAAGCTAAACGGAATAGTTTTGCGCTGCTCGGGCGTTAGATCGGCTTCTTTTACGGTTGCCATTAATGCAAATAGCAGTGCAGCTACTGATATAACAGAGGTAAATACAAAAATGATTTGCATATCGTAGTGATTCATCAACCAAATACCTAGAAAAGGACCAATCGCTGTTGCAACAGTCGAACTAAGGGAAAAGTAACCTGTTCCCTCTCCGCGACGATCTATCGGGAGTGAATCCATGACCGCTGTATTCATAGCGGTACTAGCAATACCGAACGCAATACCATTAATAAGGCGCACGATAAACAATAAAATAATGGAACTTGCAAAGAAATACATAAAAACAGCTACTATAAATAATAGTAGACCGCTATATAGCAGTTTTTTACGACCAAGCTTTTCTACGATTCCACCTACAAGAAGACGAGCTATTACGGCTCCAATAACGAAAATGCTCGAAGCAAGTCCTGCTAAGCTTTCAGAGGCAGCAAACTGTTGCATTGCATACAACGTCATCGTCGTCATAAGTAAATAAAAATTCAGCCCAATAAAAAAATTGGAGCCGAAAAATAAAAGGAAATCCTTTGTCCATAATTTTTGTTGCATGTTAAAACTTCTTTCTATTTTAGAATATAGCTATGTTACACCTTTTAAAGAAAGTGAACAATAGAAGAAAAATGTATTTACTTTGGAGCGAGGGGAAACAAAGTATTGAAAAGAGGAGTTTTATTTTGGCAATCGAATTCATAATGATAGGGGTGATGGAGAATGGATCAAGTTTTTGTTATAAGTGATATTCATGGTCGTTTTAACATGCTTGAAAAGCTATTAACAAAATGGAAATGTGATGAGCAGCAACTGATTTTTCTTGGCGACTATATTAATCGAGGGGAAGATAGTCTTCGTGTCTTACAATTAGTCAAAAAATTGGTAGACGAGCATCATGCTATTGCGTTGAAAGGTAACCATGAGGCAATGTTTTTAGAATGGATGCATGCTCCTGAGCGACGGACGCAAATGTTTATAAATATAGGTGGTATTGCAACAATTCAAAGTCTGAAAACGTTTGTATTAGAAAGAGATTCGACTATTGAACAGTTAGTCGCAAGCATAAAAGATGAGCATGGTCACATTATTGACTGGATTGAAACATTACCGCTTTATTATGAATGGGATAATTATTTCTTCGCACACGCAGGAATTAATCCATATGTAGAGCAGCCTAAAGCTTCATTAGAAGAGGATTTGCTATGGATTCGTGATGAATTCACGCAGTTTCCACATAGGGCGTCAGAGATTGTTGTATTTGGACATACACCGACTACAAATTTGAATGATGATATGAGCAGTAAAGTATGGCTGTCACCTTGTACAAAAAAAATAGGCATTGACGGTGGCGCATCTTATCCAGGCGGCCAGTTGAATGGTGTTGTGCTAACGAAGGGCGACGTGCGTATGACAGTTTATGCTGTAAAGGACGATGAGCTACTCGTAGAACAACGAAATTTAATAGAACCACGCTAATGCTATCCCTATCATCTAATATTCAACCACATATACTCTATATCAAAAAAATCACAGTGCACACAATGAGCAAAACAATAGCTAATACGTAAATAAGAATTATCATTTGTGATTCACATGTTATCAACATATTATAATAAATAGATTAATTATTTTAGAAAATATAGAGGTGTTGACGTGACGCAACATACATTTACATTACAAACAACATGGACAGGCGGGCGTAATGATGTTGGTACATTACAAGCAGAACGATTATCGACAGCAATTTCGATTCCACCGGAAATGGACGGTCCAGGCATTGGAACGAATCCAGATGAAATGTTACTCGGTGCAGCTGCTACTTGTTATATTATTTCGCTTGCGGCGATGTTAGAGCGTTCGAACATTCAAGCGACATTACAAATGACATCGGAAGGAATTGTCGATGTGACGAATGGTGTCTTTACTTATAAACAAATCATCCACAATCTCCACTTAAAACTTTTTGAAATGAATGAGCAAAATGAGCGTATCGCTACGCGTCTTGCCCATAAAGCAGAACAAACTTGTATGATTAGTAAAGCACTAAAAGGAAACGTAAATATTCAGCTTAAGTTAAAACTTGAATAGAAGGATGTGAGTGAATGAACGGTCTCCACTTAACAATACAAATCATCGTTGTATCATTGCTAATTTTTATTATTAGCGGACGATTGATTGGCTCAAAAGTAAACTTAGCCAAGCGCATATTATCTGTTGTGATAAGCGTTTCATTTACAACATTCGTATTTTGGTATACGTATCTTCGTGATAACCCGATAAATACGGCAGATCTTGTCGAAAGTGTGTTAAATATTGCAACACTTTTATGGTTTGGTAGTATGCTTTTGATTTCGATGCTCCTTTATTTATTTTTTGAGCTATTCGACCCGATTACGTTAAATGAAAACGGCAATCCCGGTAAAGGTAAGACCAATATTTTTAAGCGTACAGTTGTTTATTGGAGAAGACAAAAGCGGTTACGCTACGTTTTAAAAATTGCGATGAAAAATGGTATTACGCGTACAGTGAAATTTGTACGTCAGCGTGAAGATGAACGGGAGTTAGCTGTAGCGTTACGTTTAACGTTAGAGCAGTGTGGAGGAATATTTGTAAAGTTCGGTCAAGTGTTATCCACAAGAAAAGAGCTATTTTCACCTATATTTATTGAGGAGTTAGAAAAGCTACAACAAAATGCACCACCTTTGTCAAAAGAGCAAGTGAACGTTCTTTTACAAAAAAACTTACCAGCACCAGTAGATGAGATTTTTAGCTACTTTAGTGAAGAGCCTTTAGCTGCTGCATCCATTGGACAAGTACATAAAGCAGTGCTACGCAAAACAAATGAGCCGGTTGTTGTTAAAATCTTACGTCCTGAAGTAAAGGAAATTATGCGCGATGATTTAGGAATTTTAGTAGAGTTTTCGACATGGATATCTAATAAATCAGAATGGGCAGCGAGCTTAGGATTTAAGGACCTCGCCATTGGGTTTGCACTAGCATTACGAGAAGAAATTGATTTTCAAATCGAGGCACGCAACATGATGCAAGTAACAAATATAATGCGTAAAACGACTCTAAAGGTAAATATTCCACGCGCATATTTAGAATATAGTAATGCCAATATACTTGTCATGGATTATATAGATGGCAAGTCCGTTGCAAGTGCAAGTGCGACATTTGAAAAATTTAATATTGACCGACATGAATTTGCGCAAAATGTGTTATATGCTTTTTTAGAGCAAGCTCTTATTTCAGGTATTTTCCATGCGGATCCACATCCAGGTAATATTTATGTGGATAATCGAAATGGGATGATAACGTTACTTGATTTTGGTGCAGTCGGGCGTTTAGCTGCAGGGCAGCAGGAAGGATTAAGGTTATTTTTAATTGGGATTCATCAAAGTGATATAGGGGTTTTAGTAGATGGCATTACGCTGCTTGTAGAAAATGCAGACGACGTAGAGCGGGAAAGAATTGAACAAGCCGTAAGCCAAGTATTATTGAAAATTTCCTATGTCGACCGTGTGCCTACGGATGAATTAATTTATTCCATTTTTTCGATTGTACGAGAGTTTGGCTTACGTTTCTATCCATCGGTAAGTGTTGCCTTGCGTGCAATTGTAACGCTTGATGGCACACTGCATATTATTGATCCGATGTTTGATATTTTCCAAGAGGCGAAGCTATTTTCAAATACGTATGCAAGAAATAATTTTAAGAAACCATTTAAAGAACCAAAAGCGACAAAGGAGCACTTAGAGGAAGAAATCGCACTCATTTTGCCAAATATCCGCAAGATTCCGCATCGAATTGATCAGCTTGTGAAGAAGATGGAGAGCGGCAAAATTATTATGCACCATGATATTTTCTCCGATAAGGCAAATGCCAGCTTTGTTACACGATTATTTTCCCAATTTGTGCTACTGCTTGTAGGGATTACATTTGGTGTTATATCAGTTGCGCTATTAGCAATTTCACAATTTATGCATACTGCTTATGCAATTTATTTAAATACGGCTGCGTATTTAGGTCTATTCCTTTGTGCAATTTTACTTGTCCGATTATCGATTCAAGCGATTCGCAATATGAAAAAATCATAAAAAGCTGTTTGGTCGGAAATTTTTCCACCAAACAGCTTTTCTTAGTTAGAA
>JBJEFO010000311.1:0-9899 GCA_051874135.1 Lysinibacillus sp. | reverse complement strand
AGGGCGCGGATAAATTAATGCTAATTTATCTGCGTTCTTTTTAGTTGATTCGGTATTTAAGGAAATATATAAGCATTTAGCGTGAGCAAATTTGAAAACAATTATTTACATAATAGAACATTATTCAAGTCCGTAGCCTTCGCGCTTTGCCACAGCCAGAGCATGACGAATGAGACTGCGCTCTTTTTGCAGGCTCAAGCGGCATGGGCGGCAGCGCAAATAGTATATCATTAGCTTTTTCGTAGCTCTCTAATTTTTAAATGCCCTTTATATATATAAGTCAATTACATAAATGATTATTTTATCATGTATTAGAGAAGTACTAATCTAGTAATCATTATCATATATAATAGAATCTTTGGAAAATGAGTGTTGGAATGATATATTATACTTGTTATTACGGAAATCGAAATAGTATAGAAGTGAGGAATTAATATGTTAACGACGGAACATTTATATGCATTACAATCTGTTACGAATCCAGTGCTTGCCCCTTCAAATGAAGAGGCAGTATTTATTCGTACGCTTATCGATAAAGAGGATAATAAATATTACGCACATCTTTTTCATATAGCGCTTGGATCAGATGAGGTCACGCAATGGACATTTGGAAAAGAGCGTATTAGCAGTCCGAAGTGGTCGCCAGATGGGAAACGACTAGCATTCCTATCCAATCGTAATGAAAAAAATCAATTATATATATTGCAAGTACGTGGGGGCGAAGCAAAGCAACTTACAGATGTAGCAAACGGTGTCAGTTCTTTTGAATGGAGTCCTTGTGGTGAAAAGATTTGGTTTGCTAGTAGTGTAAAGCAAGGAAAGACGATGACAGAACCGCTAGAAAAGGAAGAAAATAAACTTCCTCAAGCATATGTTGTAGATGGAATGAAATATAAAATGGACGGAATCGGTGGAAATGGGTTACGTCCACAAGATCAATTTACACAAATTGCGGTATTACATCTTGCTGATGGGCACATTGAGCAATTTACAGAGGGGGATCATCACCATAATTTAGTCGGTATTTCGCACGATGGAAAACAATTAGTAATTAGCGTAAATCGAGCAGAAAATATGGATTTTGATTTCCGGTCACCGCTTTATGTTGTTGATATTGAAACGAAGCAGGAAACGGTATTAGTTGATGAAGCTGGTTATTATGGTGGGGCTACGTTCTCCCTAGATAATCGTTATATTGCATATGTTGGTAGCGATTCTACTTATAAGAACGCAACTCATGCGCAACTATATGTGTACGATACAGAAACAAAGTTAACACAAAATGTAACGGAAATGTTAGATGCACCTGTTGGCGATTTAGCTGTTGCGGATGTGCAGCAAGGTGTCGACGCGCCTGCAGTTGTATGGACAGAAACAAATGCACTATATTTCCAATTATCAACGATGGGCGATGTACGTTTATATTATGCAGATTTAGATGGTAGCATTTTCCCAGCAAGTCCAGAAGGTGAGCATATTTATAGTTATGATGTGGCACGCAGTGGGAATTGGGCGTTAATAACGGCTTCCAATCCGACATTTCCTGGAGAGTTATTTTACTTTGATATTACAACGGGTGAGCGTCGCCAGTTAACGAAATTCAACGAGGCTTTTTTAAATGAAGTACCGCTCTCAATGCCTGAAGCGATTGTTTATGAAACATCTATTGGTAATGTCCATGGATGGATTATGAAGCCTACAAATTACGAAGCAGGAAAGAAATATCCGTTAATCGTAGAAGTACACGGTGGACCACATGCGATGTATGCCAATACGTTCTTCCATGAACTACAGCTATTAGCAGCACAAGGATATGGCGTGTTGTATGTAAATCCAAGAGGTAGTCACGGCTATAGTCAGTCGTTTGTTGATGGCGTGCGCGGTAATTATGGTGGCGGCGACTATGAAGATATTATGGCAGGGCTAGATTATGCATTAGCAAGTTATGATTGGATTGATGATAATCGACTTGGTGTAACAGGTGGTAGCTATGGTGGCTTTATGACAAATTGGATTGTCGGTCACACAAATCGTTTTAAAGCAGCGGTGACACAGCGTTCAATTTCAAACTGGATTAGCTTCTTTGGCGTATCAGATATTGGCTATTACTTTAGCGAATGGCAACACTTTGCGGACATGAAATCAGTAGATCAACTATGGGCATTTTCCCCGCTAAAATATGCGGAAAATGTAGAAACGCCATTATTGATTTTACACAGTGAAAAAGATTTTAGATGTCCAATTGAACAAGCTGAACAATTTTATATTACGTTGAAGTCATTTGGAAAAGAAGTAGGCTTCGTGCGATTCCCAGATAGCGATCATAATTTATCCCGTACAGGACTGCCAAACTTACGTATAGCGCGTTTAACACAAATTGTAGAATGGTTTAAAAAGTATTTATAAAGAGTTTAGTGAGTGCGTAATCGTATAGATATTCGCGCCTAGCATGCGGCATGCTAGGCGCGAATGTATAAATAGCAATATACGAGATTTTTAAGTTCAACTTATATAGTAAAAAAATACTGTGTAAATGATGGATTAAGTTATTTGGGTTTAAAACATTAATAATAAAGTAATGATTTTATAGTATAATATTCAAAAAGAATGACGAAAAGTGGGAGTATTTTTTATGGAAATTTTTATTGGTAGACAACCTATTTTTAATCTTCATGAACAAGTCGTTGCATACGAACTGTTATATCGCAATAAAGATTCTAATTCCTTTCCGATGATAGATTCGGATTCAGCAACAGTGAATGTACTTATAAATTCTTTTGTAAATGTTGGGATTGATGAAGTAACAAAAGGACGCCCTTGCTTTGTGAATTTTACTGAAAATTTATTAATGGGACCGTTGACAGATTATTTAGACCCAACAAAAGTAGTTATCGAAATTTTAGAAGATGTGCCGATTACGAAAAAATTAATTTCACGCATTCAAGATTTAAAAAACAGAGGCTTTAAAATAGCGTTAGATGATTTTGTGCTCGATGAAAGCGTGAATATTTACGATGAGCTATTTATGTATATTGATTTTATAAAAGTCGATTTTTTATTGTCTCCTTTACTTGAACGAATGGAAATTGAGAATAAAGTAAAAACAAAATTTCCGCATATTAAGCTATTAGCAGAAAAAGTAGAGACACGTAATCAATTTGATGTAGCGAAGCATTCAGGCTACGTATTATTTCAAGGCTATTTCTTTGAACAGCCACAAGTTATTAAATCGACAGATATTCCAGTAAATACACTGCAATACTTCCATATTATCCCGCTGCTACGTGATAGTGAGCCGAATATTAACGCAATAGCCGAAAATATTGAACGCGATATATCTTTATCTTATAAACTATTACAGCTAATTAATAAGTCAACAAAGCGTCCAAAGTCAAAAATTCGTACGATTAAGCAGGCGGTATTAATGCTAGGCTTATCGGAATTAAGAAAGTGGATTTATTTACTCGCGATGAAGGAAAATGGTGCTCATAGTGAATCGGATTTATTCGGTGAGTTAATGAGACGCTCTTTGTTCCGTGCAAAAGTGTGTGAAGAAGTAGCGAAGCTAAATGGTAAACAAAATTATTCAGAGTACTTCTTAATCGGATTATTTTCATTAATTGATTCATTATTGCGTCGTCCAATGAATATGATTTTGCAACAATTGCCACTTTCAGAAGAGATTGCGGAGACGATTGTTGGCGGAAAAACAGCTATGTCATCATATTTGGCGTTCAGTGTTGCGCTAAGTAAAGTAGATTGGGATAAAGTAGAGAAATATGGGGCACAATTAGGTTTATCAGAAGAACAAGTATTACAAATTCAGACAAAAGCAGATGAATGGGTAGAAGAAACATTTAAACATTATTAATTTTCCTATAGTAGAAGAGCTATAGGATTTTCTTTTTGTTAAAAACTTCAATCGTCAGAAACTTCATCGAAATGAAGTTCCTATTTGATAGGTCATTTGCTATAATCATGCTGAATTATTTAATGAAAATGAAAAAGGAAGGTAAAATAGTGAATTACGAGAAAATTTCTGCGAAAGATACGATTATGGAATACCTTTATGTCATTGCAGGCGCAGCTGTTGTAGCAATTGGTTTTAATGCATTTTTATTTCCTAACCAAGTTGCTTCAGGTGGTGTAAGTGGGATTAGTACAATTTTAAACGGAGTATTTGGCTGGAATGCAGGGATTGTACAATATGCATTTAATATTCCTCTTTTTATAGCAGGTACACTTATTTTGGGGAAAAACTTCGGTGTTAAATCATTAGTTGGTACGCTAGCATTGCCGTTCTTTGTTTTATTAACGGAGAATTGGGATGCTTGGACGTATAATCCACTGCTTGGTGCGATTTTTGGCGGGATTGTTGTCGGTTTAGGGATTGGCCTTGTATTTAAAGGAAAAGCTTCCACTGGTGGCACCGATTTATTGGCACAAATTATTACGAAGTTTACCGGTTTGACGTTAGGTACGAGCGTTTTGCTCATTGATGGAATTATTGCTATTAGTGCAGCTATCGTATTTGATATTGAAAAAGGCTTATACGCTTTAATCGGGCTATTTGTAACGACTAAAACAATTGATATTATTCAATTAGGATTTAGCCAGTCAAAAATGGTCTATATTATTACAGAGAAGCAGGATGAACTTCGAGATAGAATCTTTCAAGAAATTGATCGGGGTGTAACGAAAATTCCTGCATTTGGAGGATATACAGGAAATGAAAGACACGTTTTAATGATTGTCGTCTATCAGACAGAATTCACAAAGCTGAAACAAATCGTTAAAACTGTTGATCCAGCAGCATTTGTCATTGTATCGGATGCTTATGAAGTATTGGGCGAAGGTTTCAAACGTGCCTAAAAATGCTATAATAGGATATGCAAGTTAACTCATTTTTGGAGGGGTTTTAGATGAAAAAGAAATGGTTAGCAACATTCATGCTAGGTTCTGCACTAATGCTTGGCGCATGTGGCGGCGACGACTCAGGTACAGAAGATACTGATAAAGACACTGGTTCAGAAACAACAGCTGATGCAAGTGAGCAAGTAGCACAACAACGCTGTGCGACATGTCACGGCGGTAATCTACAAGGCATGGGTAACACACCGGCATTAAATGATATAGGTTCTCGTCTTTCTGAAGAAGAAATCCTAAACATTATTGAAAATGGTCAAGGTGGCATGCCTGGTGGTTTAGTAAAAGGTGAAGAAGCAGAAGCTTTAGCTGCTTGGTTAGCTGAAAAGAAATAGTAGAAGAAAATAGAGGGTGAAAGGTTGTCTCATTACGGGACAACCTTTTTATTTGTAGATAAGAAAGTATAAGTGTTCAAGGAAATCGACATAAGAAAAGAAATCATTTCGCGTAAAATGTGTTTTTCTGATAGGCGTATTGAAAAGTATTAGTGAAGTTTGCTTTAGGCGAAATTTGTCTTTAAGCGTAAAATGTTCGAAAATTACTTATGTCATGATAAAATAAAAAAATATGCAAGTTGGATGATTGGAGAGTTTACTATGATTCAAGTAACAACTAGAGATGTAATGGAGAAGTTTGATTTACAGCTAATTAGTGGGCAAGAAGGAATTGGTCGCTACATTACAACAAGTGATATTTCGCGACCGGGGCTTGAGATGGCGGGATATTTCACACATTATCCAGCAAATCGTGTCCAGCTGTTAGGTATGACAGAGATGTCTTTTTTTGAATTGCTACCTGAAGCAGATCGACGTGACCGGATGATGCAGCTATGTTCTCAAAATACACCTGCCATTATCCTTTCCAGAGGGCTCGAGGTGCCACCTGAGTTAATTGCAGCATCAAATGAAAATCATGTACCAGTTTTAAAAACGA
Organism: Lysinibacillus sp.; assembly: GCA_051874135.1. GTDB lineage: Bacteria > Bacillota > Bacilli > Bacillales_A > Planococcaceae > Lysinibacillus_B. Next base: position 4,040 of record JBJEFO010000311.1, on the reverse strand, counting down.
AATTGACGACAACACGCTTTTCAAGTCGACTAACGAATTTTTTAGAAAGTAAACTAGCACCAACAACAGCTATTCATGGCGTACTTGTTGATGTCTATGGGATTGGTGTGCTGTTAATAGGAAAAAGTGGTGTTGGGAAAAGTGAGACGGCATTAGAATTAGTGAAAAAGGGACATCGGCTTGTAGCGGATGACTGCGTAGAAATTCGCCAAGAGTCGGAAAGTTTACTCATCGGTAGCCCGCCGCCATTATTAGAGCACTTACTCGAAATACGAGGCATTGGTATTATTGATATTATGACTTTATTTGGTGCAAGTGCTGTACGTCCGTATAAACGTATTACACTCATTGTGGAGCTTGAAAACTGGGATTCAGAAAAATCATACGATCGTCTTGGCTTAGATGAAGAAAAAATGCGCATCATTGATACGGATTTAACGAAACTAACGATTCCAGTTCAACCTGGACGAAACGTTTCAGTTATTATTGAAGTAGCTGCGATGAACTATCGTTTGAAAAAGATGGGCGTAAATGCTGCTGAAGAATTTTCACGCCGATTAGACGAAATGATTGCAGCAAATGATGAAATGGACGATTTTTAAACGAGGAAGGGGATTGTAATGAGTTTGACTTTATTAGCTATTGACCCAATCGCCTTTCATTTAGGGCCTCTAGCTGTACGCTGGTACGGTATATTAATTGCTTTAGGCATTGTACTTGCGTATTTTTTAGCGCAACGTGAGGCTGTTAGATTAGGTTTACATGAAGATTTTATCGGAGATATGTTAATTTGGGCAGTGCCGATTTCCATTTTATGTGCCCGCATTTACTATGTAGCGATGAAGTGGGATTACTATGGACAAAATCCGGGTCGAATCATTGAAATTTGGACGGGTGGTATCGCGATTCACGGTGCTTTAATCGGCGCCTTTATTACGGCATATATTTTTACGAAAAAACGTGGTGTTAGCTTTTTACGTGTAGCTGATATTGCAGCACCAAGTATTTTAGTTGGGCAAATTATCGGGCGTTGGGGTAATTTTATAAACCAAGAGGCACATGGCGGAGAAGTGACACGCTCATTTTTGGAAAACCTTTTCTTACCAGAGTGGATTATTAATCAAATGTATATTGATGGCAAGTATTATCACCCAACATTTTTATACGAATCATTATGGAATGTAGTGGGGCTAATTGTGTTACTAGTAGCACGTAAGTTTAATTGGCGCCGTGGAGAAATGTTCTTCTTCTATATTATTTGGTATTCAATCGGTCGTTTCTTTATCGAAAGTTTACGTACAGACAGTCTGTATTTAATTGGTGATTTACGTTCGGCGCAAGTCGTATCGGTTTTAGGAATTGTAATTGGTATTATTGCAATTGTTTATCGTCGATTAAACGTTAAGCCAGTTGTGCGTTATTTAGATAAAAAATAGGAGGCTTGCGGAAATGAGCGGAACATTAAAAAAAGGTATTATCGCAGGTCTACAAACGGCGTGGAAATTAAGTAAATTTATTTTTCCGATTACGTTTATCATAACAATTCTTCAATTTACACCTGTACTTCCGTGGTTGATTGATTTAATTGCACCGCTCATGAGCATTTTTGGTTTGCCAGGGGAGGCAGCGATTCCGTTAGTGCTTGGAACAGCACTTAATTTATATTCCGGTATTGCTGGGATTTTATCGCTAGAATTAACGGTAAAAGAAGTATTTACACTCGCTGTCATGCTATCGTTTGCACATAGTATGTTTATCGAAACGGCAGTTGCCTTGCGTGTAGGGGTAAAGTTATGGGTTGTGTTAGTTGTACGCTTTGGTTTAGCATTTTTGTCAGCTATTGCGATTAATTTACTATGGAGTGGTGGGCAAGATATTGCGAAATACGGCATGATGCCTGAAATGACGAATAACCCTGAAGGCTGGGGGGCAATCTTGTTATTAGCTTTAGAAAAAGCGTGCTACGGTATTTTCCAATTAATAATCATTGTTTTACCATTAATGATTATTGTACAGTTTTTACGTGACTATGGTTATATGACAAAATTTTCGAATTTGCTAGCACCATTTACAAAAGTAATTGGGGTAAAACCGAATGCATCGATGACACTTGTAACAGGATTAGTCATTGGACTCGCTTACGGTGCAGGTGTAATGATTCAAGCAGTCCAAGAAGACGGTGTATCGAAAAAAGATGCGACACTTGCATTTATTTTCTTAGTTGCTTGTCACGCAGTTGTAGAGGATACATTAATTTTCGTACCGTTAGGCATTCCGATTTTACCGCTGTTGGCGATTCGTGTCGTAACGGCGTTTATTTTAACAATTGCTGTTGCTTATGTGTGGCGACGAGCACAACAAAAAGAAGCTAAAGGAGTATTGCAGCAATGACGAAAGCATTATTATTTGATTTTGATGGCACACTACTTGATACGAATGAGTTAATTATCCAAACGTTCATGCACGTGCTAAACAAAAGATTTCCTGGGCAATATGAGCCTATAGATTGTGTGAAATTTATCGGTCCGTCACTTACTGAAACATTTACTGACATTGCACCTGATGAAGCAGAAGAACTGATTAAGGAATACCGAGAATGGAACTCTATTCATCATGATGAGCTTGTAAAAGAATATGAAGGTGTTGTCGAAACGTTAGAGAAATTGAAAGAAATGGGGCTTCGTTTAGTTATTGTGTCAACTAAGCGTCGTGAAACAATTGCCCGCGGTTTAAAAATTATGGGGGCAGCTCATTTATTTGAATTTGTTATTGGTATAGATGATGTAACACATGTAAAGCCAGATCCTGAACCAATTTTACTTGCAGTCGAAAAGCTAGGTGTGGCAAAAGAAGATGTTATTATGATTGGGGATAACTCGCACGATATTTTAGGTGGGAAAAATGCAGGAGTGCGTACAGCAGGTGTTGCGTGGGCATTGAAAGGTCGAGACTTTTTACAACAATTCAATCCAGATTATATGCTAGAACATATGTCGGATTTAATTTCAATTGTAAAGGAAGCGTAATGGATGAGGAGAACGGAGCGTTATCGCGTTACAGGAGCAAACTCGTTATGGAACATTTATGACACGGTGTCTTTTTGGAAAGTAATGAAATGTTTTATCATTATAACGATTGGACGATATGCGCCGTTTCTTCGATTGAAAAATTGGCTGTATCGTACGTTTTTGAAAATGAAAATTGGAAAGCAAACGTCGCTCGCACTCATGGTCATGCCAGATACGATGTTTCCAGAGCGTATTTCAATTGGCGATAATACAGTCATCGGCTTTAATACGACGATTTTAGCTCATGAATATTTAATCGAAGAGTATCGCCTTGGTGATGTAATCATTGGTAGCAACGTAATGATTGGCGCGAACTCGACGATTTTGCCGGGCGTTGAAATTGGCGATGGCGCAATCGTTTCAGCCGCTACGCTCGTTCATCGTGATGTTCCGCCAGGTTGTATGGCTGGCGGCAATCCGATGCGCATTATTTATACAGCTGAACAAATGGCTGAACGAAAACAATTAGATAATCCGAAATGGCATAATGCTTAAAATCGACGAAATCCAATATACTGGATTTCGTCGATTTTTTTATGGATAGGAAATTATTTGTGTTTAACGAAATCCACATAAGAAAAGGCTCAACACCAAAATCGGTGCTTGCTAAAAAAAGGATAAAAATGCTCTAGCATATGGAGTGGAAGGCGGCGACTCCAGCAGGAACAGCCCGAGACTCGAGACCCCGCAGGAGCTTGCGACGAGGAGGCTCGAGCCGGGCCTGCGGAAAGCGTCCGCCTGGAACGGAATATGCGGTCAAGAACGCATTTTGGCGAAGAGCCTAAGAAAAAGACATTAACTCGTCTATTTTTCTTATTTTCGGATAGTGTATAATAGAGAAAAGTATATATCAGAAAATTAATTATTATTAATTTTTTATAATGCATTGACGAAATGTAATAAGTAGCAGTAAAATTACTTTCATACATTAGTAATTTATCACTCTAGTACGTTAAAGTAAAAGTTTAGGAT
>JBJEFO010000310.1:0-2304 GCA_051874135.1 Lysinibacillus sp. | reverse complement strand
TTTAAATTCCTCCGTTCTACTCTAAATACTTAACCCTACTTTACCATACGATTCTGCACGGAGAAAGTTTCACATTTTTCAAGGCTTTAATTTACAGAAAAATGATAAATTTAACCTTTACTATTTCTTCCACAGTGATAGAATAGAAAATGCGAAAATTACATAAGGGGTATATTTTAGATGAAATTATCAGTGCGTTGGAGAATAATGGGGATTGTTGGTTTAATAGTAGTACTGGGGTTATTCTCCTTAGCTACCATTAGCTCGATAATTATTACAAATAAAACCGAAGAAAGTGTCGTTGAACAAAGTAAATCTATTGTCAATCAGCTTTCAAATAATGTCTCAACATTACTCGGTACATACGAAAAGGCATTGCTTACTTTTGCACAGTCTGACGAAGTCATCCACTATGCCGAAGAAAACAAACAAGTATTTGATGCTGCCGATACATTGCTTCGTACAGATTTAGCTACATTTTTAAATAGCTATGATGAAGCTTCAGGTGTTTATTTTGCCCAAGCAGACAAAATCATTTTTGAACCACATTTTGACGCTATTAAAGATGTTGATGCCACTACTCGTAGTTGGTATATCAATAGCTTACATAACCCGTCTGAAGTAGTATGGACAGATCCATATATTGATACAGCTACTGGTGAATACGCTATCACTGGCTCAATCGCTATCTACTCTAATGATTCTGTAATTGGGGTACTAGGAGTTGATATTTTACTTCAAAGCTTAACAAATATGGTTTCTGCAGTTGAACTAAGCTATGAAGGCTATCCTATCATTCTTGATGACAACGGAATAGCTGTCGTACACCCGACTTTAGCTGGTGAAAATCTTTCAAATTATGATTTTGTAAAGGAAATGCGTAGTAATAATACGATTAACACCGTAAAGTCTACAATTAACAATGTAGACAGTATAGTTATTTATAATACGATTCCTCATATCAACTGGACGGTCGGTACAATATACAATATCAATCAATTAAATAACGTTGCAGAGGACATCCAACGTATTATTTTTATTATTACAGTTATAATTTTAGCCGTAACATTTGTTATTTTATACTTTTTTATCTCACGAATTACTAAGCCTCTTTATACATTAGGAACGTTAATGGAACGTGTATCCGATGGTGATTTAACCGTTCACATCGATGTCAATAGTCGCGATGAGATTGGACGCCTTGCACACCATTTCAACGATATGATTCATCACATGAAAAATATTATTCACGTTGTTAAAAACTCGTCTTCCAATGTAGAAGAACGTTCACATCATTTAAGTGCAATGGCTGAGCAAACAAATGCTTCGGCAACAGAAGTGTCAATAGCTATTAATGAAATTGCTATTGGCGCAACACAATCTTCTGAGAATGCTGATGCAGTAACTGCTCAATCTGCAACATTATCTGAGAAAATTAACAATATGAATGAGCAATCATTTGCAGTAGAAGGAATTACGAAAAAAGCAGACATCCTTAATATAGATGGACGTGAAAAAATGAACATGCTTTTAATGAGCTTTGATCAATCAAATGAAGAATTTCAGCAAATGTCTGCTGTTATTGCTAATTTAGAGCACAAAATTAAATCTATTGATTCGATTATGGATACTATTAACTCTATTTCCGCTCAAACGAACTTGTTAGCATTAAACGCTTCCATTGAGGCTGCTCGTGCGGGTGAACATGGAAAAGGATTTGCCGTCGTTGCCGATGAAGTGCGAAAACTAGCTGTACAATCTGCTAGTGCAACGGAGCAAGTAAAAGATACAATTACACAACTCCAAGATGTAACGCATGTTGTAACAGCGCACATGAATGATATGCAACATACATTTAACAATTCCAGTGAGGTTGTCGCTACAACGAGTGAGCTATTTACAAACTTGGCAACGTGTATCGACCGGATAAATGAATCATTCGCAACTGTTCGCCATGAAATTAATAGTGTAAACCGCTACAAAGATGAAGTGCTTCATACAGTTGAAAAAATGGCGCATACTGCACAAACTTCTGCAGCTACGTGCCAAGAAGTAAGCGCTTCTTCAGATGAACAATTATCAGCTATCCATTCGGTAGCGGTTGCTTCTGAGCAATTAAACAACTTAAGTAATGATTTAGCAACAGCAGTTAATCGTTTTAAACTTTAAAATAAAGAGGGTGTTCCAACATTTTGGGCGCCTTCTTTTATGTAAAAACGCATATCCTCGATTATGAGAATATGCATAATATTTAGTTATGTTGCTCCGATAGTTGTCGATACCAAACGAGATCTCCTGTTTTTA
>JBJEFO010000309.1:0-10062 GCA_051874135.1 Lysinibacillus sp. | reverse complement strand
GTTAAAAACGATCAAGCGGCTGTTTTCGCACTCGGCGGACTGGGCGAAATCGGCAAAAACACATACGGAGTTCAATTCCAAGATGAAATTATTTTAATCGATGCAGGGATTAAATTCCCAGAAGACGATTTACTTGGAATTGACTACGTTATTCCGGACTACACGTATTTAGTACGTAACGTCGACAAAATTAAAGGTTTATTTATTACGCACGGGCACGAAGACCATATCGGAGGTATTCCGTATTTATTACGCCAATTAAACATTCCTGTTTATGGTGGAAAACTGGCATTAGGATTACTTCGTAACAAGCTAGACGAGCATGGACTACTTCGTACAACAAAGCTAATCGAAATTAAAGAAGAAGATGTAATTAAATTCCGTAAAACTTCGGTAAGCTTCTTCCGTACAACACATAGTATTCCAGATGCATATGGAATCGTTGTGAAAACACCACCTGGCAATATCGTTCATACAGGGGACTTTAAGTTTGACTTTACACCTGTTGGCGAGCCAGCAAACTTAACAAAAATGGCCGAGATTGGTCGTGACGGCGTCCTATGTTTATTATCAGATAGTACAAACGCCGAAGTGCCAAACTTTACGATGTCTGAACGTAAAGTTGGCGAAAGCATTAACGATATTTTCCGCAAAGTAGATGGCCGAATTATCTTTGCTACATTCGCATCAAATATCCACCGCCTACAACAAGTAACGGATGCAGCCGCTGCACATGGCAGAAAAATTGCCGTGTTCGGTCGCTCAATGGATAATGCGATTACAATTGGTAGAGAGCTAGGTTACATTACTGCACCAAAAGAAACTTTCGTTGATGCACAAAGCATTAATCGTTTACCTGCAAATGAAGTAATGATTTTATGTACAGGATCGCAAGGTGAACCGATGGCGGCGTTATCACGTATCGCAAATGGTACGCATCGTCAAATTCAAATTCAGCCTGGTGACACAGTTGTCTTCTCATCTTCACCGATTCCAGGGAATACGATTAGCGTTAACAAAATTATTAACTTATTGTTCCGTGCAGGTGCTGAAGTTATTCACGGTTCACTGAACAATATTCATACATCAGGTCACGGCTCGCAAGAAGAACAAAAATTAATGCTTCGTTTAATGAAACCTAAATTCTTCATGCCAATTCACGGTGAGTATCGTATGTTAAGAATGCATACAGAGCTTGCTGTAGATTGTGACGTGCCACAAGAAAATACATTTATTATGGAAAATGGCGATGTCCTTGCTTTAAGTGCAAATGAAGCGCACGTTGCAGGACGCATTCCTTCAGGTGATATTTATATTGATGGTCACGGTATCGGAGACATCGGTAATATCGTATTACGCGATCGTCGTATCCTTTCAGAAGAAGGGCTTGTCATCGTCGTTGTGAGCGTCGATATGGCTAACCAAAAAATCGTTGCAGGTCCGGACATTATTTCGCGCGGCTTCGTCTACATGCGTGAATCTGGTACTATGATTAACGAGGCACAAAAAATGTTAGCTCAACATTTAAATAGAACAATCCAAGAAAAACCAACTCAATGGACTGAGTTGAAAAATGAAATTACAGACGTTTTAGGACCATACCTTTTCGAGAAAACAAAACGTCGTCCAATGATTTTACCAATTATTATGGAAGTATAACTCTATTAAAAAAGCGTGTACGTATTAGGAATCCCTATTACATACACGCTTTTTATTTACTATAAAGCTTTTTTCATAAATCGATTAATATCTACATCCGCACCGATTACTAAAAGAATATCCCCTATTAAAATCGGGTCTGTCGGTGATGGGGAAATGAGAATTTGTTCCCCACGTTTAATGCCTACAATGTTAATGTCATATTTTGCACGAATGTCCAAGTCTACAAGAGAGCGCCCCGCAATTCGGTCACTTACTCTAATCTCCATAATCGAATGCTTGTCCGATAACTCTAAATAATCGAGCACGTTGTTCGATAACATATTATTCGCAATCCGAATGCCCATATCACGCTCCGGATGTACTACAAAATCAGCACCAATTTTGCGTAATACTTTTTCATGGTAGTCATTATTAGCTTTCGCCGTAATTTGAGGTACACCTAGTTCTTTTAAAATGAGCGTTGTCAGTATACTCGATTGGATATCCTCACCAATCGCTACAATAACATGCTCAAAATTCCATAAACCAAGCGATTTAATAACAGACTCATCTGTTGTATCTGCTACAACTGCTTGGGTAGCAATTTGCGCAAAATCATCTACACGTTCCTGCGAAGAATCGATCGCCATTACGTTAGCACCTTGCAAAATTAGCTCTCGTACGATACTACCTCCAAATCGTCCAAGCCCGATGACTACAAATTCCTTTCTCATTGCCTACTTCTTCCCCCTATATCTATCGTGCTTTAAGTGTAACTCAAATACAATCGTTTAGAAAACTATAACGCGATGGAAATAATTGTTTTCGATTTTACTCATTATAAAATTCCTATACAAAAAAAGGCATGGTGTTACACCATACCTTCTTTGTAATTCGACACTATTTTTTTACTGCATTTTTGTCTAATAGAACGTATTATTTTTTCGCTCTATATTCTTCTATAATACGCTGAATACGCCGTTCAAGTATTCGTAACGAGCCACCCCCTGCTTGATAGTGACGAAGTAGTCCATCATTATCGAATACATAATAAGATGGTACATAGCGATTTTTAAACCGATCCGTTAGAAAAAAATCATTATCAACAATTATCGGTTGTATCATTTTATAGTAATCTCTTACTGTTTTAACATTTTGAACAATCATATCTTGTTCATTTCGCGGCATATGCACTGCTATTACATTTAAATCGTTTGAATACTTATTAGTCATATAGCTTATCGTATCTAATCCATATTTACATAAATCACAGCTAACTGACCAAAAGTGGAAAAACGTTGGCTTTCCTATAAGCATTTCCCTTGTCATTTCCTGATTATTTAACCACTGTGCTCCATCTAGCGAAGGCATCGGAGCATGTAACTTCATACACAATCCCTCCTAGCTCTTTGCTATCATATGCAAATATGATTAAAGTGTCGCTCCACCTGGACGCCAATTTGCTGGGCATAACCCACCTGTTTGTAGCGCTTGCAATACACGTAATAATTCATCAACATCGCGCCCAATATTATTATCAAATACCGTTTGATATCGAAGCTCCCCAGTTGGACTAATAATAAATAATCCGCGCAATGCTATCCCCTCTTCTTCAATGAATACACCGTATTGCTTACATACCCGATGATTTTTATCTGAAGCAAGGGCAAAATTTAATTTCCCAACACCATTTTTAAATCGCTCTGTATTCACCCAAGCAAGATGTGTATACACCGAATCTGTAGAAATACCAATCACTTCGGTATCTAAATCTTTAAATTCATCGTATCGGTCACTTACTGCCGTAATCTCTGTTGGACAGACGATTGTAAAATCCATCGGGTAGAACAATAACACTGTCCACTTTTCTCTCTCCATATTTTCTTTAAGCGAGACTTGTCCAAATGATTTATCCGCTAACAATGCATTCATCTCAAAGTGAGGAGCCTTTTTGCCAACCATTCTTTCGATCATTTCACTTGCCTCCCTTTCAAATATCGTCCATCTAATACAACGATTATTTATTCAAATAATTCAAACAAATAACCACCTTTATTTTACATTTTATTGGAGTTTTTTTCTATATCCATCAATAAAATCCTATCTAATTGTAATTATTTTATTTAATTACAATCAATCGAAAAAAACACTTGAATTTTGATATATATTATGTATAATTATTTTTGTTTGTAAACTCAAAGTTTGGTAAAAGTAAACTTTAGTACTTATTGTTTATCATTATTAAACTTACTTAGGAGGGATGGTCTTCATGCAAATTGGAGCGAAAATTAAAGCTTTGCGATTGAAAAAAGGGCTTACACAGGAAGAACTCGGAGAACGCACAGATTTAACGAAAGGCTATATTTCTCAACTAGAGAGAGATTTGAACTCCCCTTCTATTGAAACGCTATTTAATATTCTTGAAGTGTTAGGCTCTACGCCAAAAGAATTTTTTGATGATACAGCTAATGAGCAACCTGTTGTCTACACAAAAGATGATCAAACAAGTTTTACTGATCAAGATAAGAAGTATACAATCCAATGGTTAATTCCTACATCAAACGAAAAAGAAATGGAGCCCGTTATATTAACATTAAAAAAAGACGGTGAATTTAAGCAGTTCGAACCTTCATTATCTGAAACGTTTATTTTCGTTTTGAATGGGCGTATCCGTGTCGTTATAGGAAATGAAGAATATATCGCTAGTGAAGGACACTCGGTCTACTACGAAGCATCTTCAAATCACCAAATTTTTAATGCTCACAATGGCATAACACGTCTGTTGCTTGTAGCCACTGAATCTTACTTGTAATTAAGGAGGACTAATAATGGATAATACAATTATTCGTTTTGAAAACGTAACAAAATCATATGACGACGGAACGGTCGTCTTAAATAATGTTAATTTTGAGCTGGAAAGAGGTAAATTTTACACACTATTAGGTCCTTCTGGCTGTGGGAAAACAACCATTTTACGCATTATCGCAGGCTTTACAGATGCAACAACTGGGGATGTTTATTTTAATGACAAGCGTATTAATAACGTACCAGCAAATGAGCGTCAAGTGAATACTGTGTTCCAAGACTATGCGTTATTCCCACACTTAAATGTTTTTGAAAATGTAGCATTCGGTCTACGTATCAAAAAGGTAAAAGAAGATGAAGTAAAGGAACGTGTTTTAGAGGCATTAAAGTTCGTTAACTTAGCAGGATATGGCAACCGCGAAATTTCGGAAATGTCAGGTGGGCAACGTCAACGTGTAGCGATTGCACGTGCGATTGTTAATGACCCTGAAGTTATTTTACTAGATGAGCCATTATCGGCACTTGACTTAAAACTTCGTACAGAAATGCAGTACGAGCTTCGTGAATTACAGCAGCGCCTTGGTAAAACATTTGTCTTCGTTACACACGACCAAGAAGAAGCATTAGCGATGAGCGATGAAATTTTCGTTTTATCTGAAGGGAACATTATGCAATCTGGTACACCGGTAGATATTTACGACGAGCCAATTAACCGCTTTGTAGCTGACTTCATTGGCGAATCTAATATCGTTGACGGCGTAATGATTGAAGACTATAAAGTACAATTTGCGGGCAAAGTATTTGACTGTGTAGATGCCGGTATGAAACCAAATGAAAAAATCGATATCGTCATTCGTCCTGAAGACTTAGAAATTACAACGATTGATAAAGGAAAGTTAATCGTCAAAGTAGATACACAATTATTCCGTGGTGTTCACTATGAGTTATCCACATACGATAAAGACGGCAACGAGTGGCTTGTACACTCACTGAAAAAGGCAGAAGTAGGTGCAGAAATCGGCTTAGACTTTGAGCCAGAAGCGATTCACGTTATGCGCTTAAACGAAACGGAAGAAGAGTTCGATAAGCGTTTAGAAGCGTACGGAGAAGATGACGATGTCGAATAAAAATCGTACAGCGCTATTTCCGTATTTAATTTGGATTGCATTATTTGTTATCGCACCGATTGCCTTAGTCCTTTATTATTCAATGCTTGATTTGAACGGAAACTTTACACTGGAGAACTATAAAAATTTCTTCTCTGTCATCTATTTAAAAATGACATTAACAAGCTTCTGGTATGCATTTTTAATTACGTTCTTTACGTTATTAGTTTCTTATCCGACAGCTTATTTATTAACAAAAACAAAGCACAAGCAACTTTGGTTAATGCTAATTATTATCCCATCTTGGATTAACTTACTGCTAAAAACGTATGCATTCATCGGTATTTTCGGGTTATATGGACCGATTAATGCGATGATTGAAGTGTTCGGATTTGATCCAAAGCAAATTCTATTTACAGACTTTAGCTTTATTTTCGTAGCGGTTTATATTTTCATTCCGTTTATGATTATTCCGATTTTTAACTCGCTCGATAAATTAAATCCGTCTCTTGAATTTGCTGCACGTGACTTAGGGGCATCTGCATGGACAACATTCCGTCGCGTCGTATTTCCACTGACAATTGACGGTGTAAAATCAGGGATTCAAGTAACGTTTATCCCTGCCCTATCACTATTCATGATTACACGCTTGATTGCAGGTAACCAAGTAATTACGCTTGGTACAGCCATTGAACAACAATTCCTCGTATCACAAAACTGGGGAATGGGCTCAACAATCGCTGTATTCTTAATTATCTTTATGATTTTAATCATGATGGTAACGGGTCAAAAAAAGAAAGGAGGCCGCGCATAAATGAAAAAATTATCGACTGCCTCTAAAGCGTATTTAATACTTGTTTTTATCATTTTATACGCACCGATTTTCTATTTAATTTTTTATTCATTCAACAGTGGCGGAAATATGAATGGCTTTGAATCATTCACACTCGAGCATTACAAAGCTGTATTTGAAGATACACGTTTAATCGTCATTTTAATTAACACAGTTCTCATTGCCTTACTTTCCGGGCTAATTTCTACAATTATCGGGACGCTCGGTGCAATCGGTATTGTTTCGATTAAAGATAAAAAAATGCGCAACACATTGCTATCATTAAACAACGTGTTAATCGTTTCACCGGACGTTGTAATCGGGGCAAGCTTCTTAATTTTATTTACAATGATTGGCGTAAAATTAGGCTTCGCTTCGGTACTCGTATCACATATCGCATTTAGTATACCGATCGTTGTATTAATGGTATTACCTAAATTACTTGAAATGAACACATCTCTTATTGATGCTGCCCGCGATTTAGGGGCGACAAAACGTGACGTCTTAACACGTGTTATTTTACCTTATATTGCACCTGGTATTTTTGCAGGCTTCTTTATGGCGATTACGTATTCATTAGATGATTTTGCTGTTACATTTTTCGTAACAGGAAACGGCTTTACAACATTATCCGTTGAGATTTATTCAATGGCACGTGCAGGTATTACATTAACGATTAACGCCATCTCAGGTTTAGTATTCTTTATTACAGTGCTTATCGTCATTGGTTATTACTTTGTTACGAACCGCTCGAAAGCTAGAACGGAGGCTGGGAAATGAAACAATTAGTGCAAGCTACTATTGCGATCATCGTCGTTTGTTTCCTGCTTTTCTTTGCAGCACAATCACTTGAATCTGTAGGTACAAAAGGCAGTAAAGACACACTAACGATTTATAACTGGGGCGAATATATCGATCCAGAATTAATTGATGCGTTTGAAGAAGAAACAGGTATTCACGTCATTTACGAAACATTCGATTCAAATGAAGCGATGTATACAAAAGTTCAACAAGGTGGTTCAAGCTATGATATCGCTGTTCCTTCTGAATATATGATTGAAACGATGATTGAAGATGACATGCTAATTGAATTAGACCATTCACTACTACCGAACCTACAAAATATTGATCCGTACTTTTTAGATTTACCGTTTGATCCGGGCAATAAATACTCAATTCCGTATTTCTGGGGAACAGTAGGTATTGTATACAATCCGAGTATGGTTCCTGAAGATTTAACATTCGATTCTTGGGAACATTTATGGGATGAGCGTCTAAAAGGGAAAGTATTTTTAGTGGACGGCTCTCGTGAAGTAATCGGGATGGGATTAAACTCTCTTGGCTACTCACTGAACTTAAAAGACGACAAAGCACTTCGTGAAGCAACTGATAAACTAGTGGAATTAGTTCCGAATGTTAAAGCAATTATTGGGGATGAAATTACACCACTTATGATTAACAATGAAGCAACCGTTGCACTTACGTGGTCTGGTCAAGCTGCAGATATGATGTGGGAAAATGAAGAGTTAGATTTCGCCGTACCTGAAGAAGGTTCGAATTTATGGTTCGATAATATGGTCATTCCAAAAACATCTAAGAACATTGAAGGCGCTCATGCCTTTATTAACTTCATGCTAGATGCTGAAAACGGTGCACAAAACGCTGATTATGTTGGCTACTCTACACCAAATGCAGCCTCTTGGGCGCTAATGGATGAAGAAGTCATTACAGATGAACGCTTCTATCCAAGCGAGGAACTTCGCGAACGTTTAGAAGTATATGAAAACCTAGGCCTTGAATGGCTCGGCAAATACAATGAATACTTTTTAGAATTTAAAATGAACTTGAATTAGCAACATACGAATGTGCATTTAGCTTTTGTTTTTGCTCATACTAAGTTAGTTCGCGAACTATCCAGGGAGTTTCGACTTTCTGGATAGTTTCCTTTTTTCATCCTTTAGGCTAATATCCTCCCAGTAGTAACCGTATGTATAATTATGTTAGACTATTTATACTTACATTTCAATTTCGTAGTAATTTTTAGAAAGGCGGTTCGCCATGTCAAATCAAACAAACAAAGTAGCACTTTATATGTTAATGTTCAGCGCCTTTATTATTATGGGGGGAATCGGAATGATTGTCCCTGTTATGCCTTCTTATTTAGAAGTATTTGGCGTTGGTGGGCAAGTGCTCGGCTTTTTAATTGCGGGCTTTGCGCTTGCACAATTTTTAATGTCCCCAATTGCTGGGGAGCTTTCCGATCGGTATGGTCGTAAAATTTTTATTGTTTCAGGACTAATTATATACGGCTTATCTCAATTATTATTTGGAGCAGCAGATGCTGTATGGATGCTATTTGTTGCCCGCTTCTTAAGTGGTGCAGGCGCTGCCTTTGTACTACCTCCTGTTATGGCCTATGTAGCGGATATTACAACAATCGAAGAACGTGGAAAAGGTATGGGGATGATTGGTGCTGCAATAAGTTTAGGCTTTACGATTGGCCCTGGTATCGGTGGGATTCTAGCCGGTATCGATATTGCATTTCCTTTCTATTTCGCTGGTGGCGTTGCAATTGTAGCTGCTGGTTTATCTGCAATCATTTTACCAAAAGTGAAAAAACAAGAATCACCGCAAGTAGCTAAGCCGCCACGAGAAAATTTATTAAAACAATTAGTTAAATCTACAAAAACATCTTATTTTATTTTCTTAATTATCGTCTTTACGTTTAGTTTCGGTATTGCAAATTTCCAAGCAACATTATCACTTTATTTAGATCATAAATTCAATTACTCTGCATTTGATATTTCCGTTATTTTAATGGTTGGCGGTTTTGCTGGCGTTATTTTACAAATGTTTGTGATTGATAAGTTATTTAAAAAATACGGGGAAATGAAAGTCATTTTAGCTAACTTACTCGCAGCTGCGATTTCCATGCTACTTGTCATTTATGTAAGTGGATTCTTTATTGTCCTAACAGTTGCCACTATCTTTTCGATTGCAACAACATTCATTCGACCAGCAGTAAATACACTCATTAGTAAAATCGCTGGGGCTGAGCAAGGCTTTGCTGCCGGGATGAACAACGCTTATATGAGTTTAGGTAACATGATTGGTCCTATTTTAGCAGGTACTTTATTCGACTGGAATATGGATTCACCGTATATTTTAGGTACAGTTATTCTTGGTGGATGCTTCATTTTAACATTCGCTTGGGCAACAAAAAAAGCACCTCATTTAATGCACGCTTCTAAACATGCATAAGTTAACATCATTAAAAAACACAACTGCCGAAAAATTTCGCAGTTGTGTTTTTTTGTGGCTCCTCGATATGAGCAAAAATAAATCCTGAAAATACCAATAGTAAAAAGTCGAAAATAAAGATTCTGCAACTTTGATTGCCATAAGCCGTTCGCGCTGGCCACCAAACCACAAGAGCCAACTGTGTTGTCTCTCACGGTTCGTTCTGCGGCAGGCAAATGCGCGAACGGCTAAATATTATCTGCTACTAAAAATAGTTGGATAATAAGGCACAATGATAAAACAAATTAATACAATGCTTTAACAAGTAAGATTACTTTTTTATGAATCAGGGGAATTCTTATTAATGCATAAAGTAGGCTTCACTTTTGCCGTAGCGCGACACAGCCACAGGAGCCGGAGTAGGAAATAGCGTGTCTT
>JBJEFO010000308.1:0-10098 GCA_051874135.1 Lysinibacillus sp. | reverse complement strand
CAAAATGCGCGCGGTCTCATTCTTCACGTTCATGCGGCATGCTAGGCGCAAATGCAAATTTACTTTCCATGTATAAATATTAAATTCAACTTATATAGTAACATGATCGAAAAAATAATCACGTGGCTGCTTTTTTAATGTGAGAGGGATTAATGGTTGCTCAATTGGTACAGCCATTATAGATAAAAATTTCATGAAATTACTCCTTTAACTGGTGTCTCTACTATATCTAATTCAAGTTAGGGATAATACAAAAGGTAATTATTACAAATTATTTGCGTTTTAGTAAGGTGATTTTTACGTGAGGTAGATCATAATAGTGAAATGTTATGGCATTTCTGATTAAAAGAGATTGAATACTAAAAAATCCGATTTTGAACTATTTTACAAGTTAGCTTCCTTTCTGTAAGTATCAATTTAAAACAAATGCCGCAATAAGAAGTGGAATTAGCATAATAAATATGACGCCAAAGCTCCATAAAATTTGTTTGCCGGTCGACATATTTTTAGGCTTTAGACTAATAGACTCAAATAAATCATTGATGGCACGCTGTTCTTTTTGATATAGCATCGTTTGAAAAGCAGGGTAGTCTTCAATAAATGAGGCAGGGTTTTCATAATGAAAGCGTAATGAGCGAATATCATCTGTAACATCTTGGTCGTTGTATAAATAAATAATTGTTGGTGCTAAGCCACCTGTTGATTTGGCAATAACATCAATATCGAACGTCGTCATTTTATAAACTGTTTCGCCGTTTTCATTTATCTCTTCACGTACTAACTTATTCAACTTAAGCCCTCCTTTTTCTTTCGACTACTCACAAAAATACGTAATTTATAACAGAATATTATACATTAACGAAAAAATATTGTAATAAACAACGGGATTCTTTATTATTTTTATAATTACAAATATTTGGTTATTTGTAAAAGAAAATGGTCTAGGGGATGAAAAAATGACAACAACTATTGAAAATCGCTTTTTAGCATTACCAACAACAGCTGTTTCGGATGCAACAGGTGGTCATACGAATGTAGCGGCAAGTATTAAGCCAATTGCTGACCATTTTAAAATTGCTGGTCGTGCATTAACGGTGCGTTTGCCAGATGGGGAAAACGGTGCTGTGTTAGAAGCAATTAGCAAGGCAAATAAAGGGGATATTTTAGTTATTGATGCAAAAGGTAATACAAACCGTGCAGTCGCAGGTGACTTTGTTATGCAGTTAGCGCAAGGAGTAGGTGTACAAGGTTTTGTAGTAGATGGTGTCATTCGTGATTTAGCAGCAGCACGCGAAATTAACTTTCCAGTGTTTTCACTTGGAACAACAGTGGCAGCGGGTAATAAACATGGCGGCGGTGTTGTAGGTGTTCCGGTATCTGTTGGGGGTGTCGTTGTGAACACAGGCGATATAATCGTAGGGGATATTGATGGTGTAATTGTTGTACCAGCGGCTGATGCAGAAAAAATTGTAGAAGGCGCAGAGGCAAAAGTCGTAAAAGATGAGGCGCGTGAACGAGAAGCGCTAGCAAACGGTGAACAATCTATCCGTGCATATTTAGCAAAAGTCGTAAAATAATAAAAGGCCCTAGGAACGATTAAAGTCCTAGGGCTATCTTTCTAATACTATGCTTTTTTAAGATTTTCAGCTTGGTAAGCAGCGAACTGTTCTTCGTCGAAACGTTTTTCCCATTTCGCCATAACAAGTGCTGCTAATGTGTTACCTACTACGTTTACAGCTGTACGAGCCATATCTAAAATACGGTCAATACCAGCGATGAACGCAAGACCTTCAAGCGGAATACCTACAGTACCTAATGTAGCAAGTAATACTACGAACGATACGCCTGGTACACCTGCAATACCTTTAGAAGTAACCATTAATACCAATACTAACGTAATTTGTTCGACGATTGATAAATCGATACCGTACATTTGCGCAATAAAGATTGCCGCAATTGCTTGATAAAGAGTTGAACCATCAAGGTTGAATGAGTAACCAGTAGGAATTACGAATGATACGATATCCTTCGGTGCACCCATTTTCTCTGTTTTTAACATAATACGGGGTAATACTGTCTCTGATGAAGAAGTAGAGAATGCAAGTAATAACTCGTCCTTAATCATTTTGATTAATTTAAAGATATTGATACCAAAGATTTTTGCTGTAAATCCTAAAACGACAATAACGAAGAAAATCATCGCTCCGTATACTAAAATTGCTAGTTTACCTAACGGAATTAGTGAAGCTAATCCAAATTTAGAAACGGTTACACCAATCAGTGCAAATACACCAAATGGAGCGAATTTCATAACTAGGTTTGTGACCCAGAACATGGCATCTGCCGTACCTTGGAAGAATGCGAGTACGGGTTTTCCTCGTTCACCAATAGCTGCTACACCTAGACCGAATAATACTGAGAAGAAGATAATCGCAAGCATATCACCTTCAGCCATTGCATTTACTACGTTTTTAGGAACGATATCTACAATGATTTGGAATGTGCTTTTTTCTTCTTGTGCCTCAGTCGTTTCTACATAAGAAGAAATATCTGATTTCTCTAGCTCGTTCATGTCGATGCCAGCCCCTGGTTGGAAAATGTTGGCCGCTAATAAACCGACAACGATAGCTACAGTTGTAATAATCTCAAAGTAAATAAGTGTTTTACCGCCAAGCCGACCTAACTGCTTTATATCGCCAGTTCCGGCAACACCAACAATTAATGTTGAAATAATAATCGGTACAACAATCATCTTAATTAAGTTAAGGAATATATCCCCAATTGGTTGTAAGTAAGTTTGTACGTTCTCACTGCCATAGAAAATTGCACCTACTGCAATACCTAATATAAGACCGATTAAAATTTGGCTGGCTAAACTAATTTTAATTTTTTTCAAAATAGTTCCCCCTAATACGATATTTAGGTCAAGCCTATAACTATCTTAAAAAGGGGTTATAAAATCCGACAAAATCCGACTACACAAGGCGATTTAAAGTGTCTGAATATAAGACTTGTATGAATTTTTTGATGTTCACTTTTGCTTTTCTTTTCCCATCAAGCTCAATTTGATTCATAAGTTGGCGTATATCCGTTAAGTCAAAGTAGCGAGGTGCATAATATTCGAATTCTGAGTTTGTATAATCTACAATACCAAGGTTTGCTAGATTAATCATGGCAGCAAGAATTGTCCGACGAATCCGTTGTTCAATGGCCTTGCTTTCCTTTAGAATATCATCTGGTGTTGTTTTTGTTAGCATTGCTAAATGTTCATAAAGCTCTTTTAATGGTGGGAGAGGAGCTAAATTATGTTTTTCTGATACAAGTTGTTCTACTATTTTTGTAATATCTTCACTGCCAACTTCACCGACAATCCCCATATCATTTAAAATAGATTGAATATGATCACGTACCGTTTTTTTTATTTGTGGCTGTGGTGTTTCAAAACTTTTCAGCGACTGGCGAATCGCTTGAATAGAATTTTTTAAGCGATGTTGTTCTTCCGTTTTACGGAGGATTGTTTGTACTTCAATTTTATTAATTGGTTTATGAATAAAAAACTCAATTCCTTTTTCATAAGCTTCAGCTACCATTGTTTTATTCACAACTTGTGATATCATAATAAAATTTCCTTGAAAGCGATTTTCATGTAATCGCTCTATAGTAGCAATACCGTCTAAGTTAGGCATTAGTAAATCAATTAGCACAAAATCTGGTTGTGTCATTAAAATTTGAGGGATTGCTTCTTCTCCATTTGTTGCCTCACCAATGACTGTACCAAGCGTTGATTCATTAATAATATGGCTAAGCATTATAAGGCTAGCACGATCATCGTCTACAATAAAATAGCGCATAAAGTCCTCCTTTATCGTAATTTATAAGTTGGGATAGTAATTGTAAAAATCGTTGTTTCATTACTTGATACGGTTATTGTTCCTTCAAGTCGAAGTGCTATCGTTTGTACATGTGAAAGCCCGATTCCAGTAGAAGCAATACCGTTTTCATTAAACTTTGTTGTATAGCCTAGATCAAAAATAACAGGTAATACATGTTCAGGAATACAAGGACCATTATTTTCAATTGTAAAGGTAATAAGATTGGACGTTGTCGTAACGTCAAGCTTTATAAAACCATGTGTTTCAATTGCTTCAATGGCATTTGCAACAATATTATTCAGCATAGCAAGCAGTAAAATATATTCTCTTGTCTTAAAGTCTTCATTGAAAGTCACTTCAAAATGAATATCCTTGTGTAAGAATTCACTATAGCGTGCGTTTGACTCTGTTATAAAACGCAGTAAATCTGAGAGTGCATACGTATCTGAACGTTCTATAGTCAGTATTTTAGAAAGTCCGGCATAAATACGTTCAGAGTCTTTTTTTATTTCATGAATTTCTTGTGCAAGCATTAAAGATTTTAAACTAAGTGTATGATCAATAGGTTTTAATTTTTTGTATAAATCAAAGCTATTAGCTGTAATTTTCTCGATTTGTTCGATCGATTTTTGCAAATAGAGTGTTTCAACGTAAAGCTCAGCTCCGATGTTTAAAAGCTGCTCTGTTCGTTTTTTTTGTTCTGAAATCGCTAAAGTACTAAATAAACCGACGACAAAATAGCCTCGTAAAATAGCTATAACTATAAAAAGCATATATTCACGTACTGAAATAAATTGCCCCGTAATAAATAACGTAATCGTTAGCTGCTCTACTGTATTAGCTATGACTTCAAATAAAGCCCCATACAGCCCGAGTTTAAACGGGTCTGTTCGAACATGCTCTAATTTAGCAAGATGAAGGCAGCTAGCAAACGTAATATAAAACAATGCAGCAGGTACGTATTCAACTAATGGGAGCGGTTCTTCATAAATTAAATAATCGAGTCCCATGCGAAATAATAGCACGGTTAGTGCTGTAACGATACCTGTTTTAATAATTGGGACAGGTCGAACAAGAATGGATAAAAAGAAGATAATGCTTCCTAAACCAAATCGAAACGATGCCTCATCAAATGGCATAATTTTAATTTCACTACCGATTGCTGTGAAAAAAGCAATCAGTATAATCGTCAAAAAAGAACTAGGAGATTTCGAAATTTTAATAATCCGTTCCAACTAATATACCTCCTAAAGCTTCTCGTAGTGGATAAATAAATGAGACTTTACCATAAAAATAGTTTATTCAAATGATATTTTTATTAATTATAAATAAAAAAATGCTATTTTGTAAGTTTTCATATATAAAAAAACCTATATTCTTTCGTGTGAATGATAGATAAATCGAGATTTGTATACGCATCTATGAAAAAAGAGCCCCCCTCAAAAAAATTTGAGAGAGCTCTTCGCGTTTAATATAAAAAAACCGCTATAAAAATAGCGGTGTAAATTTAAGAAATGGCGGAGGAAGAGGGATTCGAACCCCCGCGCGGTTTAACCCGCCTGTCGGTTTTCAAGACCGATCCCTTCAGCCGGACTTGGGTATTCCTCCGTATAGTGTCTAATATATTATCGACAGGAATTAATATACCATATCTAAAAATAAACATCAACATTTTTAAAAGAATTTCCTGCATTAAAAATAAATTGTTTAAAAATTTTCCTATATATAGTTGGTTAATGTAACATTGGGTTAATTTCCGTTCTGACTAGTACGAATAGCTTAGGGCAATCGGAAGTAGAGAATCTTTATTTTCAAACAGGTTGATTTGGCATTTTTAGCATTCATACTTGAATATTTATCTACTACATGGCCGCATTTATTAACGACCCTTCTATACAAAATGAAAGATTTTCACAATTTACCTATAGTATTTCATTGCATTTTTGTTTTTGTATTAGTATACTAGTTATTGCCGTGCTAGGTGGGGAGGTAGCGGTGCCCTATAACTCGCAATCCGCTCTAGCGAGACTGAATTCCTAGTCGAGGCTGTCCGTATTGTTTGGTCTGCCTTTTGCACGTAGTGTTGACGGTTGGGTCCTGCGCAATGGGTACCCATGAACCATGTCAGGTCCGGAAGGAAGCAGCATTAAGTGGTTTCACCCATGTGCCGCGGGGTAGCCTAACCTGAGCTGGCGACAAGAGTAACGCTTATGTGCGGCTGTCAAAGCTAGGTGCACGGCATTAATTTGCCAATTCAAGCATTCGTCTATATGACGAATGCTTTTTTTCATAATTAGGGGGTAAAAATGTTAGCAGTTGAACGGCTGTTTAGGAGGTTTGGTTATTCATTTGGTTTTGCCGGGCTTTTTGTTGCATTATTTGAATTTAAACAAATGTATCTTGGTATTCCGATTGTAGGATATGTACTAGGCGCCGTTCTGTTTATTTGTTCATGGCAAGTAGAGAAGGAAGTGCGACGCCATATTCTATTTGAAGAAAACGCCGATGATTTAGTAGAAAAGTTACTTTGGAAAATTTCTGGTTATAAAAAGCATCGGAAATACATTATTTGGCAAGCGCTATTTACGTTTGGAGCGGCATTAACGTTAATAGCGGCACTTAGCGATCTGAATATCAACTTACCTTTTTACGTAAGGGTTTGTATGGTACTTGGCGTAGTTCTTTTGTTTGCTATTGCACGTTTTTTTGATCCAAAAACAAGGCCGGAATATTATGAAGAATAACAAACATTCGAAGGAGAAAATAGACTTTTGATTATGCTATACTGTACATAATTGATTATTTAAGAAAGGGAGAGGAAATCGTTGACATATCAAGCTTTTTACCGTGTCTATAGACCACAATCATTCCGCGAAATGTCAGGTCAAACACATGTCAAAAGAACGTTACAAAATGCTCTCCTAGCTAGCAAAACAACGCATGCCTATTTGTTTTCAGGTCCACGTGGTACGGGGAAAACAAGTACAGCGAAAATTTTTGCGAAAGCTTTAAATTGTGAGAATGCACCAGCGAACGAACCGTGTAATGAGTGTGCGACATGTGTAAGTATTACAGAAGGTTCGCATACAGATGTTATTGAGTTTGATGCTGCTTCTAACTCACGAGTAGAGGAAATGCGCGATATTATTGAAAAGGTTCGCTTTGCCCCAGCGAGTGCACGTTTTAAAGTGTATATTATTGATGAGGTGCATATGCTTTCTACAAGCGCTTTTAACGCGTTGTTAAAAACGTTGGAGGAACCACCTGAACATGCAGTATTTATTTTAGCGACAACAGAGCCGCATAAATTACCGGCAACGATTATTTCGCGTTGTCAGCGTTTCGATTTTAAACGGTTATCAACGCAAGATATTTTAGACCGTATGAAAGTGGTGCTTGAGGATATTAACTTGCCGTTTGAAGAACAGGCACTAAAGGTAATTGCGCAATCTGCTGCGGGTGGTATGCGTGATGCGCTAAGTCTACTTGATCAAGTTGTATCGTTTAGTAGTGATATCGTTAGAGCAGAAGATGCACTTCTTGTGACGGGTTCAGTTAGTCAGGACGTGTTTTATGATATTTCGCAAGCGCTTCTTGAAAAGGACGTTGCTAAAGTTCTTTCTTTAATAGAAGAATTAATTGCCGATGGAAAAGAACCTCTTCGTTTAGCGGAGGATTTAATTACGTTTTTCCGAGATTTGCTGTTATTACAGACAGGGGAAGAATTGACGGAATTACTACAACTTGTCGCACCTGAAGAGCAATTTATCGAGTTAGCAAAAAACTATTCAGCAGACACGCTTTATGGTTTTATCGATATTTTATCGAAAACACAGCAAGAGATGCGGTTCTCACACCATACGAAAATTTACTTAGAAACGGCATTATTAAAAATGGCGCAAAATCAATCTGTAGGAACAGCTACTATTGATCCGGCAATTCAAAGTAAAGTAGGAGCGCTAGAAAATATGGTGCGCCAGCTTACACAACAATTACAAGAGGGTGGCGCACCAGTTGCAGCAACACAGCCGAAACAAGAGCGACCACGAGTAAAATCACCGAATGGTTTTAAGGCGCCAATTGGTCGTATTCAAGAAGTGCTGAAAACAGCTACAAAAGGTGATATTCAAAAAATTAAGTCAGCTTGGGCACAGGCGTTAGCACCGTTGCAAAAATCTCAAACTGCACTTTTAAATGATGCAGAACCTGTTGCCGCATCTTCTAATGCTTTTGTGGTAAAATTCAAGTATGATATTCATTGTCAAATGGTAGCCGAAAACAGAGAATTTACCTCGATTTTCACGCAAAATCTTGCGGCACAGCTTGGCACGATGTATGAAATGCTCTGTATTCCAGAGGGGCAATGGCTTACATTACGCGAAGAGTTTATCCGAGAAAACGGTTTAAATCAGAAAAAGCAAGAGCAAGCTGATATGGTTCAGGAATCAGGGCCGTTTATTGAGGATGCTACACCTGTCGCATCACAAGATCCAATTGTAGTGGAAGCGGAAAATCTATTTGGAAAAGATTTTGTTGAGGTTGTCGAAGATTAATATTTGAAATTATAGGAGGAATTGAATATGCGTGGTATGGGCAATATGCAAGGCATGATGAAAAAAATGCAAAAAATGCAAAAAGAAATGATGGAAGCACAAGAGGCATTAAATCAACAACAATTCGAAGGTGTAGCTGGTGGTGGCATGGTAAAAGTTATCATGAACGGCCAACGTCAAGTTCTTGAAGTTAATTTAGATGAGTCTGTAGTAGATCCGGAAGATATTGAAATGCTACAAGACTTAATCGTTATTGCAACGAATGAAGCATTGAAAAAAGTTGAAGAAACAACAAACTCAACAATGGGGAAATTCACTCAAGGCTTAAACCTTCCATTCTAGGAGGAAGCAATTATGCACTACCCTGAACCAATATCAAGACTAATTGATAGTTTCATGAAATTGCCAGGTATCGGACCGAAAACTGCGGCCCGACTGGCATTTTTCGTGTTAACAATGAAAGAGGACACAGTTTCAAACTTTGCTAAAGCATTAATTGATGCAAAGCGCAATTTAATGTACTGTTCACAGTGTGGTCATATTACGGATATTGACCCATGTCATATATGTCAAGATCAGCAACGTGATCCATCGATGATTTGTGTTGTACAAGATCCGAAAGATGTTATTGCGATGGAGAAAATGCGCGATTATAACGGGCTTTATCATGTCTTACATGGTGCGATTTCGCCGATGGATGGTGTAGGTCCGGAAGATATCAATGTAGCTTCATTACTAACACGTCTCCACGATGAGCGTGTACAAGAGTTAATTTTAGCAACAAACCCGACTATTGAAGGCGAAGCGACAGCAATGTATATTTCGCGCTTAGTAAAACCATCTGGCATTCGCACTACGCGCATTGCTCATGGATTACCAGTCGGAGGCGATTTAGAATATGCTGATGAAGTAACGCTGTCAAAAGCGTTAGAGGGTCGACGTGAATTGTAAGGTGAGTGATTGAGGTGTTCTTTTCTCGTAAAGGTCAGTTAAAAAAAGAATTCGATGATAAGCTTGTTCGCTTAATTAAGGAAACGAAAGACGATTACCACAATGCAAAGGTCATGGAAGAGTTGATAGATGACTATAATTTAGATGTCATTGCACAGCGAAAGATGGCAGAGAGCGTGCATTTTTATTTATTTAAAGAGGCTCGCATTCGACGTGTCATAATAAAATAGAAATAACAGTAGCAACATGGACATATACTTCTGTTTAGAGGGGGAAGGTATGTGCAAGCGTTTTTAATCGGCGCTATTTGTTTGCTGCTGTTTTTTGTTCTATTAATAGGTAGAAAGTATAAAAAGGGTATTTGGTTAGAGCGACTTTCTATATTTTGGTTCCGTTTTGCGATGAGTATATTTGTTTTATATATTATTCATTTAGTATTCTCCTATTACGGAACGGAGATTACCATCAACCTATTTTCAATTATAATAGTAACGGTATTAGGCTTTTCGGGAATTGGTGTAGTACTATTTTTATCTTTTTTAAAATAAGTGTAAAAAACACTTGCAAGATAAAAGTTATAGTGGTATATTATTTTAAGTCGCTAAGGTGACATAAACGAAATCGAAAAAACGACTAAAAGTTATTGACTTAAAAAAGTCGATGTTAAGATATGAAGTTTACTGTTTAAAAAACAGAAAAAGAATCTTAAAAACTTTTAAAAA
>JBJEFO010000307.1:8181-10100 GCA_051874135.1 Lysinibacillus sp. | reverse complement strand
AGAAAGAAAATTATTGTTAACGTTTTGCTTGTTCAGTTTTCAAAGTTCATTTTGTCGTTTTCAGCGACTTTCTTAGAATAACTCATCCTTAATTCATTGTCAACATTTTTAAAAATGTTTTTTCGAAGCATTTTATCGTGTTAACGTCTCGTTAAGGACAAGTAATACTATATAACATTCCACGAAACTATGCAACTGTTTTTTTAAAAAAACTTTTCACTTTTTTTATATCTAATACGAACATTAATATACCAAGGATTACAATGATTCCTCCTATGACTTGAGAAAGAATTAAGCTTTCATTAAAAATAAAGAAAGCTAGGATAGCAGCACCTAATGGCTCAAACAAGATAATAATGGATATAGCATTTGTGCTTACCCATTTTAATGACCAGTTGAACAATGTATGACCTAATAAATTCGGTACAATCGCTAACATTACAAACCAAAGCCAATCAGTTGATTCATAAGGTCCAAATGATTGGCCCATAAACAAGACATAAAAGAAAAGAGTAATCGTACTTACACTATAAACAACCATCGTATAAGTCATTAACGACAATCGCTTGCGCACATCTTGTCCAAATAATAAATATCCGGTAATAAACGCACAAGCTATTAACGCTAACACATCTCCATACAGCGCAGCGCCACTTACTCGAAAATCCCCCCAACTAATCAACAAACTTCCTCCAATTGCGACAATTACCGCTACAATAGATTGAAAAGCTACCTTTTCTTTAAAGAATAAATATGTCCCAATAAACGCAAATATCGGTTGCAAGGTAACTAATACAGTAGAACTTGCGACAGAAGTGTAATTCAATGACTCAAACCATAGAATGAAGTGGAAAGCTAAAAATACACCTGCTATTATTGAAAAAAGCCAGTCTTTTTTCTGTAATAACTTTAATTCACTTTTATACTTTAATAAAAATATCGGACTCATAATTAACACAGAAAATAACATACGATAGAAAGCAATAACAGCAGACTCCGCGCTACATAATTTCACAAAAATCGCTGACAACGAAACAGAGATTACACCAATAGAAATTGCAATATACGGCATCGTTTTTTCATTCCCCATCGTTACACCTCCTATACTTTAACTTATTGTACACAAAGTCTGTTTGTTCGCAATCCGAAATATTAGAGAGGATGATTATGGTGAACACTATTATCGACAACATGCTACATAACACACTTTATATTGAACTATTAATTAAACTCGTAGTTGCAGGATCATTAAGTTTAATCATCGGAATCGAACGAGAACTAAAAAAGAAACCTGTTGGATTAAAAACAAGTCTTGTTATCGCAATCTTCAGTTGTTTACTTACAATTATATCAATCGAAACAGCCTACTCTACGCCACCTCGAGATGATATCAATATCACAATGGATCCTCTTCGCCTAGCCGCTCAAGTTGTGAGTGGAGTCGGCTTTCTTGGAGCAGGGGTTATTCTTCGTAAAGGTAACGATAGCATTACTGGGCTTACAACAGCTGCTATGATTTGGGGAGCTGCCGCTATAGGCATTGCTGTTGGCGCAGGTTTTTATTTTCAAGCATTCGTAACTGTAATTATCGTTGTTATAGGTATTGAAGTCGTAGCACCGTTTTTATTTAAAATCGGTCCAAAGCGTCTACGTATGCGAGAAGTATCTATGAAAATTCAAATAAACGATATTGAGAAATTACCACATTTACTCGAAAAAATGAAAGATTACCAGATGGTCGTTGAACATTTAAGTATTCGCGATTTATCGGCAAATAACGGAACATGTTGGCACGAAGTTCACATTCGATTCACAACATTAATTCCAAAAGATACGATTACAATTTATAATGCATTTCACTCACTCGATTATATTAAGAAAGTGGAAGTTCAGTATGTAGCTTAAAGGCAATTTTTTCA
>JBJEFO010000307.1:0-8081 GCA_051874135.1 Lysinibacillus sp. | reverse complement strand
TTTTTTCACACTTAACTATTGAAGCAAAATTTTTTCTCGAAAAAGGCCCATTATCAAAAATGAGCTCATATAGTTAAAAAAGCTCGGCACACACGCCGAGCTTTTTATTATAAAGAGGCCGTCAAAATAGCACGAACGTCTTCACGATTTAATTTATTAAAATTACCAAATGGGCCATTCAACATTGTATGATTAATAATTCCGTCAAATTCGCTGTCATCAATATCGTAATCTGCTAAGCGGTTTGGTGCACCGATTGATGTCCAAAACGCACTTAAACACTTAATCCCTTCAAGTGCCATTTCTTCATCTGTATGGTCATTACGTTCCACACCGAACACCTTCTCCGCTAAACGAGCAAAGCGCGCAGGATTTACGTGTACATTATGTCGCATCCAATGCGGGAATAAAATCGCTAGTCCTCCTGCATGTGGAATATCGTAATAGGCTGATACTGCATGTTCAATATTATGTGTCGCCCAATCACCGCGCGAACCGATTGCTAAAAAGCCATTTAACCCCATTGTTCCTGCAAGCATTAATGTTTCACGGTGCTCGTAATTTTCGGGCTCTTCTAAAGCTTTTGGTGCAACATCAATAATTGTGCGTAAAATTCCTTCACTCATTTCATCTGTAATCGGCGTGTTTGTCGCATTGTTGAAATATTGTTCAAAAATATGCGTCATCGTATCCACAATCCCGTTTACAATTTGATCTTTCGGCACCGTAAATGTATATGTCGGATCTAAAATAGAAAATTTCGGGAATACAACTGGACTCCCCCAGCCTAGTTTTTCTTTTGTTTCTATATTTGTAATGACAGAGCCTGAATTCATTTCAGATGCTGTTGCTGCTAAAGTGAGTATTGTCCCAAGTGGTAATGCTTCATTTGCAGGTGCTTTGCGAGTTACAAGATCCCATGCATCCGCATCTGATTTTGCACCAGCAACAATTAGTTTCGCGCAGTCAATGACAGACCCTCCACCAACAGCTAATACTAAATCAATTCCTTGTACCTTACAGATCTCAATACCTTTGCGAGCTGTTGAAACACGTGGATTCGGCTCAACACCTGATAATTCAAACACTTGCTTACCTTGTAAAGCATTCATTACATCGTCATATACACCATTTTTCTTAATACTGCCACCGCCATATACAACTAAAACTTTGTCATATGGTGTAACTTCATTTACTAATTTCTCAATGCTTCCTTTACCAAAATGCAATTTCACTGGATTCCAAAATGTAAATTCGTTCATTACTAACACTCCTTCTCTTAGATACAAAAAGCTATGCGAGATTTCGCATAGCTTTATTCTTTACTTAAACCCATCCACGGAAGCGTGATGCTTCTGCTGTACGGCGAACACCAACCATATAGGCTGCTAAACGCATGTTAATATTACGATTCGTTGCTGTTGTATAAACATTTTCAAATGCATCTACCATTTTACGATATAATTTTTCACGCACTTCTTCTTCTGTCCAGTAGTAACCTTGGTTGTTTTGTACCCACTCGAAGTAAGATACCGTTACACCACCAGCTGAAGCTAATACGTCCGGCACTAAAAGAATACCGCGCTCAGTTAAAATTTTAGTCGCTTCTGCAGTAGTTGGTCCATTTGCTGCTTCTACAACAATGTTAGCTTTAATATGATGTGCATTTTCTGCAGTAATTTGATTTTCAATTGCCGCTGGTACTAAAATATCGCAATCTAGCTCTAGTAGCTCTTTATTTGAAATTGTATTTTCAAATAAAGTCGTTACTGTACCGAAAGAATCACGACGATCAAGTAAATAGTCAATATCTAAACCATTTGGATCGTGAAGTGCACCGTATGCATCTGAAATCCCGATAACTTTTGCTCCTAAATCACTCATAAATTTCGCTAAAAAACTACCTGCATTTCCGAAACCTTGAATAACTACACGAGCACCTTGAATATCAATACCACGTTTTTTAGCAGCTTCTTGAATAACAATTGTTACACCTTCAGCAGTTGCACGATCACGACCTTGTGAGCCACCAAGAACAATCGGTTTACCTGTAATAAATCCTGGAGAATTAAATTCATCCATACGGCTATATTCGTCCATCATCCAAGCCATAATTTGTGCATTTGTAAATACGTCTGGCGCTGGAATATCTTTTGTTGGACCTACAATTTGGCTCACCGCTCGTACATACCCACGGCTTAAGCGTTCTAACTCTCCCATCGACATTTGACGTGGGTCACAGATGATGCCACCTTTACCACCACCATAAGGAAGGTCTACAATACCACACTTTAATGTCATCCACATAGAAAGGGCTTTTACTTCTTGTTCACTAACCATTGGATGGAAGCGTACGCCACCTTTTGTCGGACCAACTGCATCATTATGCTGAGCACGGTAACCTGTAAATACTTTTGTCGTACCGTCGTCCATTTTAACAGGAATGCGTACTGTCAACATTCGAAGCGGTTCTTTTAGTAATTCATACATCGCTTCGTCATAACCAAGCTTATTTAATGCGTCTTTAATTACGTCCTGCGTAGATGTGAATAGGTTTAAATTTTCAGCCATTGTATATTCGCCTCTTTAAATTTAATAGTAATATTAATATCGCCAACATTGTAACATAATTCGCACAAAAATTGGCTACTATTTGGTCACATTTCCAACACTTTTATAATTTTGTTTACTTAGTCATATAATTGCTTTGTATCCATGTTAAATTACATGCATAACTAGTGATTTTTGACCTATACTTATTTACGCATAAATGAATACAGCATTTCCTACCATTATAACAAAAGGAAAATTCCACGGAGATATAATGATACCGATTCCTAGTGGTATATAATTGTAACGATTATATTCACCAGGTCGACTTTCAACTGGCTACCCATCTTTTAAACGGAGCATTTTCCTAACATAATATTCTAAAAAATCGATCACTTCAGCCATTCCTACATCGGCTTCATTCCACGTTTTTCCCGCTTCTTTTGTTAGCAATGCCGAGAACTCAAACTTTCTTCGGCGGATAATAGTAGCCGCCTTAAATTGGTCTAACCAATCGGGCGCATGCCAGCAGTTGATCTCCCCCTTAACGGAATTATTCTTCCCAAGAAACAACATCATTCCCTATAAGGCTAGCATGGCAAATATAGACTGCTATTTTCAAGTAATTACTCTCGTTTTTAATTAGAAAACAAAACGGATGTGCTAACACTCTTAGTTCAGCCCATCCGTTTTCATTATTCGCCTGATTGATTAATCCAATCTTGCAATTTACTTTTTAATAATTGGAAACCGTTTGCATCAGCCTCATCTACTCGGTCTTGAAGTGATTTACGCGGTAATTGTTCACGCTTCCGTTGTTGCGGAGCTTCATGTAGTACTCGAATCGACAAACTAATTTTTTTCGAATCATCGTCTACTTCTAGCACTTTAACAGTGATTTCATCGCCAACTTTTAAATAATCATGTACATCCTTCACAAACCCATACGTAATTTCTGAAATGTGAACAAGTCCTTGTGTATTTTCATCTAACGCTACAAATGCCCCGTACGGTTGGATCCCTGTTACTTTACCAGTTAGCACTTCACCTACTTCATATTTTTTTGCCATAGCTTTGATCCTACTTTCTCTGTAACTTATATACGAAATTATCATGTTAAATTATAACATATGAAAACAATCCCCACAAAGAATGTCCTATGTACCGCTGTACCTTATTCTCTTTTATTTTTTACAATATTATTAAATCACCATAATATACCTAAACAAATTTCAAAATTATCCAAAAAATAACTTTGTTTTCGTATGTAAATACGTTACAATGTAAACTGTTTTTATTTTTTAAGGAGGTTTTATTTTTGTCATCTAGAGATCAATTCGCATCTAAGATTGGTTTTATTTTAGCGGCAGCCGGTAGCGCAATCGGCCTTGGCGCAATTTGGAAATTTCCATATATGGCAGGTACAAATGGCGGAAGTGTATTTATTCTTCTATTCATTTTATGTACAGTATTTATCGGTCTTCCGATTTTAATTGCAGAGTTTATGATTGGGCGTCGCGGACAACGCGATCCTATTAATTCATTTAAAGCACAAGCTCCAGGTAAACGATGGTATATGACTGGATGGATTGGATTAACGGCAGCTGGTTTAATTTTATCGTTCTATAGTGTTGTAGGTGGATGGATTTTAAGCTATCTTTTCCGCGCAGTAACAATGAGTTTAACAGGAGAAGGACTGAACTTTGCTGAGCTATTTAATGATATTATTTCAAACCCTATCGAAGTATTAGCAGCACAAGCCGCATTTATGTTGTTAACTATACTTATTGTTCAAGCTGGGATTAAGGGCGGGATTGAAGTTGCAAGTAAATGGATGATGCCATTATTATTCATTTTCTTCATATTATTATTCATTCGTTCGATTACACTTGAAGGCGCTATAGAAGGCGTTAAATTTATGTTTGTACCTGACTGGTCTTATTTAAATGCTAAAACGCTTCTCCTTGCACTCGGACAAGCATTCTTCTCATTAAGTGTTGGCGTTTGTGCAATGATCTCTTACTCTTCTTATCTTTCACGAAAAGAAGATATTGTGAGCTCAGCACGTAATGTTGCCATTATGAATATCGCGATTTCTATTTTAGCTGGGTTAGTTATTTTCCCTGCTGTATTCGCACTTGGTTATTCGCCTGAGCAAGGACCAGGTTTAGTATTTATTATGATTCCTGCTGTATTCGAACAATTGCCAATGGGCGGTTTATTTTTAATCATCTTCTTCATTTTACTGTTATTTGCAACGGTCACTTCATCTATTTCCCTATTAGAAGTTGTAGTATCAATTGGAATTGGGAATAAAACGCATGGGCGAAAACGCGCTTCATGGATTTTTGCGACAATTATTTTCATTATCGGGATTCCAAGTGCCCTATCCTTTGGTATAATGAGTGATTTCACTATTATGGAAAAAAGCTTCTTTGACTTTATAGACTATGTAACAAGTAGCTTTATGATGCCAATTGGTGCACTGCTCATTTCATTGTTCGCTGGTTACCATTACTCAAAGCAAATTTCGCAAGAAGAGTTACAGTCTTCCCCTATTATTTTTAAAATTTGGTTAGCAATTGTCCGCTATATTGCACCGATTGCGATTATTGTCATTTTATTACAAAGCGCATTCTTTGCATAAGTAAACAGACGTCTTCATATCGTTTTTATGAAGGCGTCTTTTAATTTTCAATTTTTAGACAAATTTCCCCGATTTATACAAATAATCACGTACTATAATAATAGTAACAACAAAAAAAGTGAAAGGATGTGCTCGCTTTATGACGATGAAATTACATGAGTTATTAAAACAGCTACGTGAAGAACGCAATTGGTCACTAGAAGATTTATCGAAGAAAACGCAAGTCGGTGTTGAAAAATTATCCATGTACGAGAAAGGTGAGTTAACGCCTTCAGTACAAACAATTTTAAAATTATCTAATGTATTAGAAGTACCTGCCTCTAACTTAATGGATGGTGTACAAAGCTAAAAAACTCGGCATTTAACTGCCGAGTTTTTTAAATAATACATTTTGCTTCGTATTTAATAGCAATTAATTTTCGTGCAATATCAACACAATCTTCTATAGGAATCCACTGCTCAAAGGAATGCTCATATACACGCTGAATAACTTTCGCTAAATCACTCGGATCATTAATCCCTTGTAAAGCAGCTACAACATCCGCTGTCTCCGTATCGTAACTATCTTCCCCTAATTTAAACGGATCCCATCCTGCAAGAGTGGAAACTGCTTTTCTATTCATTTCAATATTTTCCACAATAACTCTCCTGACTACTCTTTCGATTATTTTGTATGATAACATATCTATAAGACTTACTAAAAGAAAAGAGTGATAGAATGTCAGTTTTTGATCAAGTTTACCCGCGTAGAAATACAAACTCATTAAAGTGGGATAAAATGGAGAAGGTATACAACATAGAGGATGCTTCAGAGCTTTTACCTATGTGGGTAGCTGATATGGACTTTGCACCGCCTCAAGCAGTACTAGATGCCTTACATAAACGTTTACAACACCCTATTTTCGGTTATTCACTTGTGAATGACGATTGCAGGGACGCCATTGTCTCTTGGTTTAAACGTCGTCACAATTGGACAATTGACCCAAATACAATACTTTTCCAAAGTGGTGTCGTACCAGCAATCGCGAACATTATTGATACATTTACACAAGTAGGCGATAAAATTGTTGTATCTACACCCATTTATCCACCTTTCTTTAACGTTCCGAAAAATCAAAAACGCGAATTAATTTTGTGTGATTTACATGAGGAAAATGGCAACTATCGCTTTAATTTTGACACGCTAGAAGCAGCATTTAAGGAAGCTAAAATGTATATTTTATGTAACCCACATAACCCCGGTGGTATGACATGGTCAAAAGCTGATCTTGAAAAAATTATTGAACTTGCGATTAAACACGATGTCTTTATTTTATCGGATGAAATTCATGCAGACCTTTTAATCGATGGTCATAAACATATCCCACTATTAACAGTAGCTCGTGCCGAGGAAGCGAAAATTGTGACATGTATTGCACCGACAAAAACGTTTAATATCGCAGGTATTCAAGCTGCTATGATTGTTACGCCGAATAAACAGCTACAGCAAGCTCTTGAGCTATACGGTATGGCACATGGTCATTTCGAATTAAATACATTTGTTTCAACCGCTTTAGAAGCTGCTTATAATGAAGGTGATGCTTGGCTAGATGAATTACAACATTACTTATCTAAAAATATGGATTATGTCATTGCACAATTAACGACAATCCCTGGCATTAAAATTAATAAACCACAAGCTACTTATCTTGTATGGATTGACTATCGTGAGACAGGATTAGAAGAAAAAGAGATTATGCATCGCCTGCTGACAATTGGTAAACTAGCATTAGATCCAGGTACTAAATATAGCGAAACAGGGCGTGGCTTCTTACGTATGAATGTTGCTGCACCATTTGAAACAATAAAAGATGGTGTAGAGCGCTTTAAAAAAGCTCTTCAATAGTTAGAGAAAAACTCCCGAGAACTAAATCTCAGGAGTTTTCTTAAGTGTGTTTTCTTGTTCTGTTTTCATACGTGCGTCACGTTCTGCTAAAGCACGTTCTTCTAGTTTTTTTGCCTCTGCTGCCTGTTTCATCGAATTTTTACGTAGCCATTTGAAAATAAGTACGCATACTATAATGAGTAATATCAGTTCGATTGCAGCTGGAAGATAAGTCGATTTATCTTCTGGGAAATATAAAAAGCCCCAGTTGAGGACTAGATTATTCATCATCTCACACTTCTTTCGTTATTATTCAAAAACAGTGATTGACTCAATTTTAACATCTTCTTTTGGTTTATCGTGCATATTACGGTCAACGTTCGCAATATTGTCAACAACTTCCATACCCTCAACTACTTGTCCGAATACTGTATGTTTTCCGTCTAACCAAGGTGTACCGCCGTTTTTCTTGTAAAGCTCTACTTCTTCTTTAGACCAACCGCGTACTTCCATTTGTTTTAAAATAGATGTTTCAACTTGTTTCGCTTGTACGATGAAAAACTGAGAACCATTTGTGCCTGGACCTGCATTAGCCATCGATAAAGCACCACGGATGTTTACTAATTCTGGTACACACTCATCTTCAAATGTACCGCCCCAAATCGATTCGCCACCCATACCTGTACCAGTTGGATCGCCACCTTGAATCATGAAATTTGGAATAACACGGTGGAAAATAATCCCGTTGTAATAGCCACTACGCGCATGACCTAAAAAGTTTTCAACAGTTTTTGGTGCTTGCTCAGGGAATAACTTAATTTTAATATCCCCCATTGTTGTTTTCATTTCTACTAGCACTTCGCCAGGATTTAGTTCTTTGTTTAATTGTGGAAGCATAAAAAATCTCTCCTTTAAATAAATCTAGGTGTTACTTACCTCGCTATAGTGTACCATACCTTCCTCATTTTGCCGATAAAAACGTGTCTCTTCATTCGATTCACGAAACACATAATACTAAAT
>JBJEFO010000306.1:0-2328 GCA_051874135.1 Lysinibacillus sp. | reverse complement strand
GCATTTCTGCCTTCAAGTACTAAAACGATTAGTGGAATGATGGACTAAAGGCCAAGCACGTACTTCGATTTTTTTTGCAAAATGAAGTATAGGCAAATCACTATCAACACCAATCCCTTGCTTGGACAGTATTGAATTCGTACTAAATTCCGCCTCTGCTTGTTGTAATGTCCAAGGTTCATGTAAAATATCACAGCGAAGTGGTACTCCTGATGAATTTAAAGTGTAGAAGCAGTAACGCTCGACCATCCATTCCTCGAAAGAGCCTTTCGTTGCTTGAAATGGTTGTGAAATGGGTTTATATTTACAAGCTAATTCGATTTCATGGTCATGTAATCTCTTACTTTTAAATTCAATGTGTTCTCCACTATTCTTGATATCCATGTTAGCGTACCAATACGGTAAGTGATAGAGTGTTTTAGCTCCTTTTACAGCAAGATGGTTAGCAGCATCCAAACTAAAGAAGTACACACCTGGCTTTCCATCGAGCGTTACATATGTCCGAACATTAAGCTCGGGAAATTGATCTGTTCCCGGAATAGGTGGCAATCCACGTAGCCGAACTCCTGACATACGAAACGGAACAACCGCAATCCAGTATGTTCCATTATATGAATCCAAATGCAGTGCTTCAGGTACTAATTTTCGTAACACCTCAAATTTAATTGGATAATGGGCAAATAAAAGGTCACTCCAAGTCTGCTTCATCGTCCAAGGTAAATTCGGGAGAGCCCACGGACGATGACTGTCATCCCATTGATTTTTCTTGGTTTTTAGAAGTTTTTCCACAGCAAGTCACTTCCTTAACGATTTATTATTACATAATTTAGGGCTTGAAATCCTTTAGTAATAATTTACACTATTTTACTAATAAAGTATGATTAAAATCATCTCATCTCTATAGATTTCTTAGAAGGAATGATTTTTATGTCGATATTACAGTGAAGATTGTGAAGTAATGTACCTAAGCTAATACAGTAGTAGAGTTCAATAAGACTAATTTGTGGGCTATCGAAATATAATGAATGATTTTGCATATATACGAGTAAAGGGAACGGAGGGGAATGTCTAGAAGTGGATTATATCTATATATCATCAATTATTGTGGCGATTTTGTTTGTGTCCATTGCGGTTTTTCAAGTGCTACTTTCATTAGGCTATCCTTTAGGCGAATATGCAATGGGTGGATATTATAAGGTTTTTCCTAAAAAATTACGTATCATCAGTGTTGTAAATGCTTTGATTCTGTTGTTTATGGGCTTTGTTTTCCTGCAACATGCTAATGTCCTGAGCGGTGTAGATTTTTTATCTACAAATATATTGGTATGGGTGATTACAATTTACCTCGGCATTAATACAATAGCAAATCTAATATCTCGGAGTAAGAAAGAGCGGTTTGTTATGACGCCATTATCATGTTTAGCTTTTGTATTATGTTTATTTATATCTTTATCGTAGTTTCTTTAATTGTTATTCAATTAACGAAGGCTTAACGAAATGAAAGGGGCTTCTAACATGGAATTAGTCATGGTATTTGTGCCACTTTTAATAGGGGGCGGAATTGTACTATATGTAATTACAAATCTTAAACATATGTCTAACGAAGGCAAACTAGGCAAGAAAAAATCAGAAGGCGCTCAAGTTTTATTAGATAGTTTAATACCGCTAGGAATGATTTTTGGTTGTGCTATCGGTGTTATTTTTGGCGTGTTTTCCCCTTCATCTCTACTATTTACAGTTAGTTTAGGAGCTGGAATAGGCTATTTGCTTGGATTTTTTGCATATAAAAGTTATAGCAAGAAAGGAAACAATTATTCATGAAAACCGGGTGGAATGAGTAAGTATTAATAGTCGGTAAATGGAGGTGACAATGTTGAATAAGAAGATTTATTCAGCCTTAGCTGTCTTTTTCCTAATATTAATGATTTCTCCGCTAGCAGCAATGTCGTTGTTAGGTGCAAAGGGAGATGCATACTTTCGATTTATTTTGAATATAAATATTTTTTTACCTTTAATTTGGGGTGTACTTGGCGTGTTCTTCGGTATGATTGGCGTTAAAGGTCTAGTAAGAGTATGTATCGTTGTAGCGAATTTATATATGTTGGGCTATTACGTTTTAGTAACTATTATGGGTCTCTATGGTTTTCAACAACCGTAGGAGAAATTTTAAATATTGGAGGGGAACGTATTTTAGTAACCTACAGAACAGGTTAATGAAAAACGCCATGAAACGCTGATTTAACAGTATTTCATGGCTGTATTAGGTGTTTCCATTAAAGCAATGCATTTCTTCACAATATTTACTTTTAATGAGCTGAAACAGACTTG
>JBJEFO010000305.1:0-2342 GCA_051874135.1 Lysinibacillus sp. | reverse complement strand
TGATAGAGTTGTGCAAGATAATCCGTTTTTGCTGATTATCTCGCACAACTCTTATTAGTAACTATTTGTTAATTTGAATTAAAACGGGATCGTGGTCGCTCGCTCTACCATGTTCCTCCATGAATGAAGAATTGATATGAACGATATCCACTTTTGTTGAACGTGCTAGGTTGTTCGAGACGAAAATATGATCAAGAACTTGCGAATTCCCTTGATACATATACGTATAACGTTCTTTTTCATTTACTTTTTCAATCATATTCGTCAGTTCTTTTCCTTTCAACACCTTTAAAGGAGTCGAGAATTCGAAATCATTAAAATCACCAAGTAAGACGATGTTCGCAGTCTTATCTTTTGCTTGAATATCTTTCACAAAATCATTAACAACTTTAGCAATTTTCATTCGTTGGACTTCACTGGATAAAACAGGTGGCTGATTCTTTCCGAATAATGGTTGATCTCCACCTTTTGAATTAAAATGATTAGCTACAACAATATAGCTTTTCCCATTAAACATGAACTGTGCAGCCAGTGGTTTACGACTATCTTCAAACGCTTCATTATTCGGATCAATTCGCCCAGGATTTAATGTAAGCTTGCCATTTTCATACGTAACCGCTTCTGTCGCCGTTCCCTTAGGCGCTTCTACAAGAGACACGCGATTTTTATCATATAAAAACCCTACCCGAATATTTCCTCCCGGTGCCCCGCCATCTTGATTGTTCTGAGGAGCAATATCCGTAAACGCATAATCTGCTCCACCTAATTCTTTAATTTTATTAATTAATGTTAAGTAACTTTCGCTAGCATCCGTATTGCCACTATTCGTGCTGCCATCATTATCTTGTACTTCTGTTAAACCGATAATATCTGGAGAATTCAAGTTTTCCACAATCGCCTGTGCGATTTTTGTCACTTTATCGTCTGCCGTTTTAGCAGAAAAATTTTCGATATTATACGTAGCAACCATCAAATCTTTCTTGCCGCCTTTTAGCTTTGTTGTTTCCTGCTTCGTTTTTCCATCCTTCAAGACCGGTAAATCTTCTTTCTTCGTTAATACTTTATAATTACTATAGCCATAGCTGACGACACCCGTAATATTTCCGTTAAAATAGTCGCCTGTTTTTGTCACATAGCTTGAATCATCCATATCAACAATGATTTTTTCCGGGTTAAAATCATCCTCTTCAATCCGAAGTCCGCCAGCAGCTGTAGTCGTCTTTATTTTTTCTTGAACAACGTACAATTCCCCATAATTTTGTGGCGCGATGATTTTCGGATTTTCCATTTCAACAAGCATCCCTTCTAAACTTTCATAATAATCGATGCCATCCTCATGCGGATCGAACTTCGTAAATTGATCATTATCGATGATTTTTGTCGGTTGCTTACGATCTTTATTTATTTTTATAGGCTCGGGCAGTGTTTGATTACTTTCTATAGTTGTCACACTTGATGCATTTA
Organism: Lysinibacillus sp.; assembly: GCA_051874135.1. GTDB lineage: Bacteria > Bacillota > Bacilli > Bacillales_A > Planococcaceae > Lysinibacillus_B. The sequence continues at coordinate 878 of JBJEFO010000305.1, read as the reverse complement.
TTTCTGTTACCGGTAAATCCGTTTGCAGCTTTTCAGCATAGCCTTCCAAAACCCACTCTTTCACTTGACCGTTCACAGTGACCATATCACCAACATTCACGCCATGATTTCTTTTATATACTAAAAGCGCCTCCGATGTGTTTTCATCTTGATCAGGCTTTTGGTCTTGAATGTAGAAATTATTCGCATCAGCCACAAATGTAACAATTCCCTCGACACCTGTGACATACTCATTTTCATATGGTGAATAATGACCTGCCCCTTGAATATCGTGAATTCTCAAACCTGATTGTGCAATTTTGTAGGAAAAAGAAGAAATATCACTATTTTGATAACCATCTGCGACAACCAAAGCTTTAATCGTCATATCACTGTTAATCGTAATAGGCGCATTGTATATAGTACTAGCAACCGTCGGATCAGAACCATCAATCGTATAGTAAATAGTGGCATTTTCTGTTTTTGTGGATAGAGTAACGACTGTCTTAGTTGCAACGGCACCAGGTTCAATCGATACTTCTGCTTTTTGTGCTTTAACTGCTCCTATTCCATCTTCTATAAACGTCATCTGGCTAGGAGATTTTAAACCTGGAACAGAAAAATAAGCTTCCAAACTACCGGTTACAGCTACCTTTTTGCCAATATTACTTGGGTTTGTAGAGAGTCCAAATTGCGCTCGATAGCCTGATGTTAATTGAACAGGCAATAGTTTCGTTAGATCCTTTTCATCAGGAGAATCGGCTATCGCAAAATTATTGTCATCCCGAAACGGAGCGGTAAAATGGTAACTCTTCACACCAGCCGTATACGCAACAATATATCCCTCTACCGTCTTCGTGCCACTATTGTCTGCGATCGCATCAGCTACCGAAATAACC